>JAFAFN010000545.1 GCA_023423475.1 Actinomycetes bacterium
CGCAGCGACTGGTCGACGCAGGCTTCACCCAGGTCTACGACCTGGGTGGGATCTCGGACTGGTCCGAGGGTGGCGACTTGCCCGTCGACGAGACCTGAGCGACGTCGTCGGGTCCCGGCTCCGTCGAGGCGGTCACCGGTCGGAGCAGGACCGCGACCGCGGTGCCGAGCGCCGCGCCCAGGACCACTCCGGTGAGCGCCCGGTCCACCCAGACCGGCAGCTCGGTCGGCACGTTCGCCATCCAGAACACGCCCATGCGCTGCACGACCCAGCCGAGCAGCGCCGCCACCGCGCCCAGCGGGAACGCGAGGGCGAGGAGCCCGTGGCGGGGCCCGTCGTCGCCCCGCCGTGATGAGGTGGCCGACGCCGCGACGGTGCAGAGGACCGCGATCACCGGGAGCGCCACGGGGATGACGCTCGCTCCGGAACGTGGGGGGTTCACGACGAACGCCGCGACCGAGGTGGCGACCGCTGCCAGCGAGGCGACGGCCAGCACGGCGATCCGGCCGCGGGTGCTGCGACCGACGAGCACGGCGACCGCTCCCGCGACGACCGCGACGCCGAGCGCCCACGGGAAAACCGAGCCCTCGAGCAGGAGCCGACCGGTGACGAGCACCTCGGTGCCGTCGACGTCGATGGGCAGCTCCCACGCCTGGACCAGTCCGTCGGCGCCGACGGTCGGATCCTCGTCGAGCATCCAGTGGATGCGGTGGTCGTGCCAGGCGACGACGCCGCCGTTGCCGACACGCTCCCATTCGGGCTCCGCCCCCGAGGAGACACCCTGGGGGAAGCGTCCGCCGGAGCCTCCGCGGGTCGCGTTCAGGTACACCGACGGCGACCGCTGGTTCTCCCAGATGCTGCCGTCGGGATCGATCCGCAGGTACGGCTCTCCGTCGTAGCCGGCGATCGCCACCTCGGTGCCGTCCTCGGCGCGCACCTGGATGAAGGCATCGCCACCGACGATCGACACCTCGACCTCGTCGAGGTCCGGCTCGACCGCATCGATGATCGACTCGAAACGGGTCGGCCCGGCACCGTCGGCGGCCGCCGGGTCGGCCGCCACCGCATCGACACCGAGCAGGACCACGGCAGCGGCGACGAGCGCGAGCGCTCGCCGCCATCTCGTCGTCCGCTCGACATGTCGCACCAACGCCATCTCCGGGTAGTCGTCCCAAGTCTGCCCGTGGTTCCCCACTTGCCAGGGTCGGGGACGGGGGCGAGCATTGCGGCGTGACGATCGACCGTGACCTCGATGCCCTGGCCGAGACCTTCGACACGGTGCCCCGGGTGTTCCCACGGGAGCTTCCACGCACCTCACGCCTCGACGTCGCCCGACGGGCACGTCAGATCTCGCTGGTCACCGCGAAGCACTTCGCGCCGCTCGCCGCTCGCACCGCGATCACCCGGCACCTGGTGCCGGACGCCTATGCCCGCCCGCTCCGCAAAACCTTCGAGGAGCTCGGCGCGACCTTCATGAAGTTCGGCCAGCTGATCGGGTCGTCGCCCGGCATGTTCGGCGATGCGGTCGCGCAGGAGTTCCGGTCGTGTCTCGACACCGGGGCGCCGGTGCCTTTCGACGAGGTCCGTCGCGCCGTCGAGGCCGACCTCGGCATGCCGCTCGAAGAGGCGTTCTGGAGCTTCTCGGAGACCCCGATCGGGCGGGCGTCGATCTCGGTGGTGCACAAGGCGACCACGAAGGACGGACGCCGGGTCGCGGTCAAGGTGCTCCGTCCTGGCATCGAGCACCAGGTGGCTCGTGACCTCGACCTGTTCCAGCCGCTGTTGGAGCTCGTCGCGAAGCAGACCGGCGAGTACGCGGCGGGCCAGCTGCTGTCGATGTTCCAGGGCTTCCGCGTGCAGATCGGCGAGGAGCTCGACCTGCGCAACGAGGCCCGCGCCATGGCGCACTACCGACAGCTCATCGCACAGGTCGGCCTGGATCGGGTGACCGTCCCCGAGGTGTTCTCCGAGCTGTCCGGGCCCCGCGTGCTCACGATGGAGTTCTTCGACGGCGTGCCCGTCGACGACCTGACCACCGTCGCCGGCTACGGCTACGACCCGGCACCCGTCGTGCAGGAGGTCATCAAGGGCTTCCTGCTCACCGCGATCCGTTGGGGCACCTTCCACGGCGACGTGCACGCGGGCAACCTGCTGCTGCTGCCCGACGGCCGGGTGGGTGTCATCGACTGGGGCATCGTCGGACGACTCGACCCCGACACCCACCAGTTCTTCCGCTCGCTGATCGAGGCGGCGCTGGGCGAGGACGGCGCCTGGAACGACATCGCACGACATGCGCTGCGCATGTACGGCCCGGTGCTCGAGGAGAGCCTCGGCATGGACGAGGCGCAGACCGAGGTGTTCATGCGGATGGCGCTCGAGCCGGTGCTGACCCGTCCGTTCGGCGAGGTGTCGTTGGCCGACCTGCTCACGGCGCCGCAGCGCCAGGTGGCCGAGGTCAAGGGCCTCGAGGAGAGCGAGCTCACGCTGCGTGCGATCTACCGCCGGTTCAAGGAGCAGCGTCGGGTCCGCGCGGCGGCCGAGGCCCACGGTGTGTACGACTCCGAGTTCGACCGAGGCATCTTCATGCTGTCCAAGCAGCTCATGTACTTCGAGCGCTACGGCAAGATCTTCCTCGCGGATGTCGGGTTGTTCGAGGACGAGGAGTTCTTCCGTGCGGCGCTGGCGGCGCCGACGACCGCCGGGCCGACCTGATGGGGCTGGAACGTCGGTCCGACTACGACTGGGGCGAGCTCCTCGAGTCCGACGTCGCGGCGAACCCCGTGGTGCAGCTGCGACGCTGGCTGGACGACGCCGAAGACGGCGGGACCCCGGAGCCGAACGCGATGGTCGTCGCCACGGTCGACGCCACCGGCAAGCCGTCGTTGCGCAACGTGCTCCTGCGGGGCCTGACCGACGACGGCGTGCTCGACTTCTACACGAACCGCCGCAGCCACAAGGGCGTCGACATCGCCGGCAACCCGAACGTCTGCCTGTCGTTCTCGTGGCTCGGGCTCCATCGACAGGTGCGGGTGAGCGGCGTCGCCACGATGATCGACGACGAGCGCAACGACGCCTACTTCGCGAGCCGTCCGCGTGACAGCCAGATCGGTGCGTGGGCCAGCCGGCAGAGCAGCGTCATCGCCGACCGAGCGGCGCTCGAATCAGCGGTGGCCGAGATCGAGGCTCGCTTCGAGGGCGTCGAGGTGACCCGCCCGCCGTTCTGGGGTGGTTACGCGGTGCGCTCCACCGAGTTCGAGTTCTGGCAGGGCCGCCCCAGCAGGCTGCACGACCGCCTGCACTTCTGGCGCCACGGGGATCAGTGGCGACTGGAGCGGCTCGCTCCCTAGTCCGCCGTGGCCCCGAGGGTGCCGTCGTCGGAGTTGCCGCCATCCGAGGTGTCCGCAGGATCGCCGGTGCGTCGCACGACCATGGTGATCGCGACCGCTGCGGCGATGATCACCAGGGCGCCGAGCGCCAGACGTTCGCCGCCGACCCGTTCGACCCAGTTCTGCATGTCGCTCTGGAAGCCTCGGGCGGCGGTCACGACCTGACTCGAGCTGCCAGCGTTCAGCTCCTGGATCTCGACCCAGCCGTAGTAGCCCACGAAGATCCCGGCGACGATCAGCAGCACGGCCGAGATCGTGTTCACGTGCGGCAGGATCCGTCGGAACGACGAGACGACTCCCTGCTTGGCGAGCGCCACGGCGATCGTCAGGATCGCGAGCGTCATGCCCATGCCCAATCCGTAGGCCACGAACGTGGCGACCCCGGAGGCGAAGCTGGTGCGTTCGAGGGTCGTCGCGACGATGCCCACGTAGATCGGGATCGTGCAGCTCAGCGACGCCACGGCGTAGGAGATGCCGTACAGGAACATCGAGGTGAGCTCGCGGCCGTCGGCACCCATCTCGAGCTTCGGGAGCCGCAGCGTGGGCTCGAACCCGCGCAGCATCGCGATGCCGAGTCCGACGAGGAAGACACCCACGACGATCGTGAAGTAGGGAAGTCGCGTCGCCACGATGCCCGAGATCGACGACCACGCGAAGCCCATGATCGCGAACACCACCAGGAACCCCGCGGTGACCGCCGCGCTGACCTTGAGCGCCCGGATGACGGGCGCTCGTGCCGGGCCGTCGGAGGGATCCGCGTCCTCGAGGCCGAGGAAGTAGGCGAGGTAGGCCGGCAGCAGCGCGAACCCGCACGGGTTGATCGTCGCGATCATCCCCGCCGAGAACGCGTACGCCAGCTCGGGGCCCATCAGGCGGGTTCGATGCCGTGTTCGTTCAGCATGTTCGTGATGTCCTCGGCGGTCATCTCGCCGTTGTGCACGTCGAGCACGATGCCGTCCGCGCCGATCAGCACCGTGCGGGGCAGGCTCAGCGCGCCGTAGACCGCGGCGATGTCGGCCTGCGGATCCCGGGCGTTGCGGTACGTCACCCCGGTGCGGGCCACCATCTTCTTGCCGTCCTCGACGGTGTCGGAGACGTCGATGCCGAGGAAGGTGACGGCGTCGCCGAAGTCGGTGTCGACCTGTTGCATCGCCGGCATCTCCTTGATGCACGGCGCGCACGTCGACGCCCAGAAGTTGAGGACCACGGGGGTGCCGGTGCCTGCGACCTCGGCGAGGCCCTGCGTGCCGCCGTCGAGGTACTCGAGCTGGACGTTGGGGGCCGGCTGACCGATCTCGGCGCGCTGCTCGGTGTCGGAGACCAGCGGTGCCTTCGTGGAGTCGTCGAGCATCTCCTGCAGGTCGACGACGTCGCGCTCGGTGTTCTTGTCGATGAACACGCGTGCGGCGAGGAAGGCGGCCGCGAGGGCGAGCGCAGTGATCACCAAGAGGCCAACGGGGCCCACCGGCAGGCGCTTGGCCGGACGCGGCGGGCGCTCCGGCGAGGGTGGATCGGCGGGGGCGTCGGTCGTGGAGGTGTCGGTCATCTCGCTCGAGT
>JAFAFN010000126.1 GCA_023423475.1 Actinomycetes bacterium
CGCCCGGGCAGGCCGTCTGATGGACCTCCTCGAGGAGCGCGGCGTCGTCGGCCCGTCCGAGGGATCCAAGGCACGCACCGTGATGATGACCCCCGAGGAGCTCGACAACATGATCGAGGCCGGCGAGCTCTGAGCATCGCTACGGTGGCGCTGTGACCGACACCACAGCAACGAGCCCCGAACCGCTGCCGAGCGAGTACCGCACGATCGCCACGGGGCTGCAGTTCCCCGAAGGGCCGGTCGCGATGGACGACGGGTCGGTGCTGCTGGTCGAGATCCCACGGGGCACGCTGAGCCGTGTCGACCCCGACGGCACGGTGTCCGTCGTCGCCGAGTGCGGCGGCGGCCCCAACGGCGCGGCCATCGGCCCCGACGGCCATGTGTGGATCACCAACAACGGCGGCTGCTTCGAGTGGATCGACCTGGGCGGCATGACCCTGCCCGGGCCGCTGCCCTCGACGTGGACCGGCGGATGCATCCAGCGGGTCGACCTCGCGACGGGCACCGTCGAGACGGTCTACGACGAGTGCGACGGTCGACCGCTGCGGGCACCGAACGACCTGGTCTTCGACCGCCACGGAGGGTTCTGGTTCACCGACCACGGTGTGCGTGAGCAGCGGTCATCGGACCTCACCGGGGTGTTCTACGCAGCGGCCGACGGCTCGTCGATCCGAGAGGTCCTGTTCCCGCTCGAGGCGCCCAACGGCGTCGGACTGTCCCCGGCGGGGGATCGCCTCTACGTCGCCGAGACCCACACCGGTCGGGTGTGGGCCTGGGACGTGCCCGAGCCCGGGGTGGCGACGGGATCCGGACTGATGGCCCCGCACGGTGACCTGCTCGCAGGGTTGCCCGGTCACCAGCTGCTCGACTCCCTCGCCGTCGACGGCGAGGGCAATGTCTGCGTCGGCACGCTGCTCAACGGCGGCATCACCGTCATCTCTCCCGATGGCACGTCCGTGCGGCACCTGTCGATCGACGACCCGCTGGTCACCAACATCGCGTTCGGCGGCGCCGACCTGCGCACGGCGTACCTCACGTCGTCGAGCACCGGTCGTCTCCTGGCGGTGGACTGGCCCGTCGACGGACTCGAGCTCGCACACCACGCCTGAGAGGGGCCGTCGCGGCGCTGGCCCTAGACTGGAACGACCGTGACGCGCACTTTCTGGGTCGAGACGCTCGGCTGCCCCAAGAACCAGGTCGACTCCGACAAGCTGACCGGCAGCCTCCTCACCGACGGCCTCGTGCCGGCCGACTCACCGGATGACGCCGACCTGGTCGTGGTCAACACCTGCGCCTTCATCGAGGAGGCCCGCGAGGAGAGCGTCGCGACGATCCTGAGCCTCGACGAGCACCGCGCCGAGGGCTCCGAGCTGATCGTCACCGGGTGCATGGCCCAGCGCTACGGGGACGAGCTCGCCGAGGCCCTGCCCGAGGTGGACGCCGTCACCGGGTTCGGCGTCCCGGTCAACCTGACCTCGAAGCCGGCATCGAGGACGCTCTTCGCGACCGACGAGTCGGTCCCCGCGCTCGACCTGCTCAACCTGACACGGCCCGCGTCCGAGCTGCCATGGGCCTACGTCAAGGTGGCCGAGGGGTGCGACAAGGCGTGTGGCTTCTGCGCCATCCCGTCGTTCCGGGGGCCGCAGGTCTCGCGATCCATCGACTCGATCCTGGCCGAGGTCGACGCCCTCGAGGTCCGTGAGGTCGTCCTGATCGCCCAGGACCTCGCTGCCTACGGGCGTGACGGGGGAGTGGGCGTCCGCTCGATCGTGCCGCTCGTGGAGCAGCTGGCGGCTCGTGTCGACTGGATCCGTCTGCTGTACCTGTACCCGTCCGAGCTCACCGACGAGCTCATCGAGCTCATGGCTGCCGGCCCGGTGCCCTACTTCGACCTGTCGTTGCAGCACGTCTCGGCGCCGCTCGTGCGACGCATGCGTCGCTGGGGCAACGGCGACAAGTACCTCGCCCGCATCGACCAGATCCGCACGCTGAACCCCGACGCGGCGTTCCGCTCGAACTTCATCGTCGGGTACCCCGGCGAGACCGAGGACGACCACGACCAGCTGCTCGAGTTCGTCGCTGCGGCGCAGCTCGACTGGTGCGGCTTCTTCTCGTACTCGACCGAGGACGGCACCTACGCCGCGTCGCTCGA
Organism: Actinomycetes bacterium; assembly: GCA_023423475.1. Taxonomy (GTDB): domain Bacteria; phylum Actinomycetota; class Acidimicrobiia; order Acidimicrobiales; family Microtrichaceae; genus JAFAFN01. Next base: position 2,153 of record JAFAFN010000126.1, read on the forward strand.
CGGTGAGGTGGCGCCCGAGCTCGTCGCCGAGCGCCTCGCCGAACTGCGAGCACTCCAGGACGACATCAGCGCGGCACGCCGCGACGAGCTCATCGGCACCGAGGTGACCGTGCTCGTCGACGAGACCGGCGTCGCGCGGTCGCACCGTGAGGCACCCGAGATCGACGGCATCATCAACGTGCCCGATGAGTTGACGGTGGGAGAGTTCCACCGTGTGGTCGTCACCGGCGCCGAAGGCCCCGATCTGCACGCCGAGCCGATCGACGGCGCATCGTGAGCGAACCGTCCACCGCCCCGCAGCCGTCGTTCGGGCCATCGGCCCTCATGACCCCCGCGAACGTGATCACCGTGATCCGACTGCTGCTCGCTCCGGTCGCGTTCGTGATGATCATCCGCCAGGAGTCCAGCTGGCCGTTGTTCTTCCTCTGGCTGGTCATCACCACCACCGACAGCCTGGACGGCTACCTGGCCCGCAAGCAGGGAACGACCCGATCCGGGGCGTTCCTCGACCCGCTGGCCGACAAGGTCCTGGCCCTCGGCGGGTTGTGGGCGATGGTGCTCGGTGGGCGGTTCTGGTGGTTGCCGGTCGTGCTCATCACCGTGCGAGAGGCGCTGATCTCGGCGTTCCGGTCCTACTGGGGACGTCGAGGACTCGCCGTGCAGGCGTCCAAGGTCGCCAAGGCAAAGACGTTCCTGCAGTTCGGCGCGGTCGGCTGGGTCGTGTGGCCGTGGACGACCGACCTGCACTGGCTCGCCGACACCTTCTTGTGGCTCGGTGTCGCCGTCGCATGGATCAGCGCAGCGCAGTACATCTTCGCCGGGTCGACCGCGACGTCGACCATGGCACGCGACTGACCGTGGAGTGACCCACGCCCGGCCCCCGTGTCGGCATCGTCGCCTAGCGTGCGACCCATGCGCACCGAGGTCGTCGCCGTCGGAACCGAGCTCCTGCTGGGGCAGATCACCGACACCAACTCGTCGTGGATCGGCGAGCAGCTCGCCCTGGCCGGGATCGACACGTACTTCCAGACGAAGGTCGGCGACAACATCGAACGGATCGTCGCGACGATCGAGCTCGCGCTGTCGCGCAGCGACGCCGTCATCTGCTGCGGCGGACTCGGCCCGACCCAGGACGACCTGACCCGCGACGCCATCGCGAAGGTGATGGGCGTCCATCTCGAGGCCGACGAGGAGATGGAGGAACGCATCATCGCCATGTTCTCGGGCCGCACCCGCCGCATGCCCATGAACAACCTCCGCCAGGCCCAGAAGCCCGTCGGCGCCGAGTTCATCGCACAGATGCCCGGCACCGCCCCCGGGCTGGTCTGCCCCTTGGAGTGGACCGCTCCCGACGGCTCGTCGGTGCAGAAGGTGATCTACGCCGTGCCCGGCGTGCCGTGGGAGATGAAGGAGATGGTGCTCGGCACCGTGCTGCCGGACCTCCAGCACCGAGCGGGCATCACGTCGGTCATCGGCAGCCGCACCCTGCGCACCTGGGGTGAGTCCGAGTCGGGGCTGGCCGAGGTCCTCGCCGAGCGCATCGAACAGCTCGACGAGCTCGGCAACCCGACGCTCGCGTTCCTCGCCTCGGGCATGGAGGGCTTGAAGGTCCGCATCACCGCACGCGGCGCCACCGCGGACGAGCTCGCCGAGATCCTCGCAGGTGAAGAAGCCATCGTGCGCGAGATCCTCGGTCCGATCGTCTTCGGGATCGACGACGACACGATGGAGTCCGTCGTGCTCGACCTGCTGCGTGAGCGCGGGCTCACCCTCGCCGTCGCAGAGTCCCTCACCGGCGGGATGATCGGGTCGCGCCTCGTCGACCACCCGGGCGCCAGCGACGTCCTGCGCGGCAGCATCGTCTCGTACGCGTCGGACGTGAAGTTCGACCTGTTGGGCGTGACCCGGGGGCCCGTGATCTCGGAGGAGGCGGCGATCGGCATGGCCATCGGCGCACGGAACCTGCTCGGTGCCGACGTGGCGGTCGCAGCGACCGGCGTCGCAGGACCCGACCCGCAGGAAGGGAGCCCACCTGGCACCGTGTGCCTGGCCGTCGTCGTCGGCGACCCGGACCGGGGAGGCTCGGTCACGTCGACGACGTTGCGGCTGCCGGGGCGGCGTCAGCAGGTCCGTGAGTTCACCGTGATCACCTTGCTGGGTCTGCTGCGCCGCCAGCTGCTCGACGCCCAGCCCGTCGATACGGGGGCCTGAACGTGGCACGGCCGTCGTCGGGCAGCTCTGACCTGTTCAGCGCAGCGGCCGAGCAGACGCTGGCCGCACGCGGCCCGATGGCCGACCGGCTACGTCCTGCCACGCTGGGCGACGTCGTCGGTCAGGACCACCTGCTCGGTCCCGGCAAGCCGCTGCGTGCCCTCGTCGACGCCGATCGGCTGAGCTCGGTCATCCTCTGGGGACCTCCCGGCACCGGCAAGACCACGATCGCCCGACTGATCGCGCAGGCCTCATCGAAGACGTTCGTGCCGCTCTCGGCGGTCACCGCGACGGTCAAGGACATCCGCGAAGTCGCCGCCGAGGCGCAGCACCGGCTCGGTGCGCAGGGCGCCGGCACGATCCTGTTCCTCGACGAGATCCACCGCTTCACCAAGGCCCAGCAGGACGCACTGCTGCCGGCGGTCGAGACGGGACTGCTCGTGCTCATCGGCGCGACGACCGAGAACCCGTACTTCGAGGTCAACCCGCCGCTGCTCAGCCGGTCGACGCTGTTCCGGCTGCACGGCCTCGACACCGACGGCCTCGAGGAGCTCGCTCGTCGCGGCCTGGCATCCGAAGGGGCGACCGCGGACGACGAGGCGCTCGAGCACCTCGTCGAGCGGGCCGGCGGCGACGGCCGCCACCTGCTGACCAGCCTCGAGGTCGCCCTCGCACTCGCCGAGGCACGGGCGGATGGCGGCGACGTCCGGCTCGAGCTGATCGACGCCGAGGGCGCCCTCGGCGCGTCGCCGGTGCGCTACGGGCGCGACGACCACTACGACGTGGTCTCGGCGTTCATCAAGTCGATCAGAGGTTCCGATCCCGACGCGGCGCTGCACTGGCTCGCCCGCATGCTCGAGGCGGGTGAGGACGCCCGCTTCATCGCTCGGCGGCTCGTCATCTCCGCCTCCGAGGACATCGGATTGGGCGACCCGTTCGCGCTGATGGTCGCCAACGCCGCCGCCGCGGCGGTCGAGTTCGTGGGGCTGCCCGAAGCGCGCATCAACCTGGCCCAGGCGACGGTCCACCTGGCGCTCGCGCCGAAGTCGAACGCGGCGTACGCGGGTCTGAACGCGGCGACCGCCGACGTGCGCTCCAGGCCGGTCGGCGAGGTGCCCGCCCACCTGCGCGACGCCCACTACGGCGGCGCCAAGCAGCTCGGGCACGGCAAGGGCTACCGCTACCCCCACGACCACCCGCAGGGGTGGGTCGCCCAGCAGTACCTGCCCGACGAGCTCGCCGACGCGACCTACTACCGGCCGACCGCGAACGGCGCCGAGG
>JAFAFN010000177.1 GCA_023423475.1 Actinomycetes bacterium
CTCCGACATCCCGATCTACACCGCCGACGGCATGCAGGGCTCGTCCTTCGCCGAGACCGTCGACCCGTCGGACCTCTCCAAGGTCGCCGGCATCAAGGGCACGGCCCCGTCGTCCAACCCGGCCGGCATCGAGCACCCGTTCGCGGCGAAGTTCGCCGAGACGGGCGTCGACACGATCTTCTCGGCGTACTACTACGACTGCACCAACCTGATGGCCCTGGCCGCCGAGGCTGCGGGCAGCGATGCTCCGGCCGACATCCAGGCGCAGTTCGCCAAGAACCTCGAGGGCGAGAACGACTGCCAGACCTTCGCCGAGTGCAAGACCTTCCTCGACGAGGACAAGACGATCCACTACCGCGGCGCCTCCTCGGAGTTCGCCGAGTGGAACGTGATGCAGCCGGCCACCGGCGTCTACGACGTGTGGGAGTACACCGACACCGGTGAGGTCTCCACGCTCGAAGGTGAGCAGATCTCCGTCCCGTGACGGTGAGCTGATCACGCACTGATCGCCGATCGAGGCCCGGGGTTCGCCCCGGGCCTCGTCGCGTCAGGAAGACGAAATGTGCCGTGAGACGACTGCTGCGGCAGCGGTCTCACGGCACAGTTGCGTCCGTCGGATCGGTCAGCGCTCCCGGGCGAGCGATCCGAGGTAGAGCTCGACGACCGTGGGGTCGTGCAGGAGCTCCGGGCCCGGTCCGGTGTGCGCCACGACACCCTGGTCGAGCACGTACCCGCGGTCGCAGATGCGCAGGGCTTTGTGGGCGTTCTGCTCGACGATGAGGATCGACACCCCCGCGTCGTTGATCGCAGCGATGCGCTCGAAGACCTCGTCCTGCATGGCGGGTGACAGGCCCGCCGAGGGCTCGTCGAGCAGCATCAGCGAGGGCTCCATCATGAGCGCCCGACCCATCGCGAGCACCTGGCGCTGACCGCCGGAGAGCGACTCGGCGCGTTGGCCGCGGCGGTCCGCGAGCACGGGGAACAGCTCGTAGACCTCGTGCTTGCGTCGGTCGAACTCGTTCGGACGCAGGAACACGCCCATCCGCAGGTTCTCCTCGACGCTGAGCGTTCCGAACACGTTGCGGACCTGGGGCACGTAGCCGACGCCCTGCTTGACCAGGTCGAACCCGGCAGTGCCGGTGATGTCCGACCCGGCGAGGGAGACGGTGCCGCTGCGGATCGTGACGAGTCCGAAGACCGCCTTGATCAGGGTCGACTTGCCGGCGCCGTTCGGCCCGATGATGCCGACCATCTCGCCGTCGCCGACGTGGATCGACGCGCCGCGCAGGATGTCGACCCCGGGCACGTAGCCGGCGACCAGGTCGTCGATCACGACGAGGTTGCCGCTCGGTGCGACGTCGCTCATGTCGACTCCTCGTCGCTGTCGTGGAGGTCGGGCAGGTCGGGATGCTCCTCCATCGCCTCCTCGATCTCGGCGACGCCGGGTTCGGCGGCGACGGGGTCGGCGGTCTCACCGGCGACCGGTGCGTCACGTCCGACGCGTCGCTCGTGGTCACGCAGGTCGCCACTCGAGCCACCCAGGTACGCCTCGACGACGCGGGGGTCGGCTGCGACCTCGCCGGGAGTGCCCGACGCGATGATCGTGCCCTCGGCCATGCACACGACGCGGTCCGACACGGCGGAGACGACGTCCATGTCATGTTCGACGAAGAGCACCGTGATGCCCTCTCCCGGCAGCTCGGCGATCTTGTCGAGCAGCGCCTGACGAAGGGCGGGGTTCACGCCGGCCATCGGCTCATCGAGCATGAGCAGGCTCGGTGCGGCCATCACGGCCCGCGCGAGGTCGAGCAGCTTCCGCTGGCCGCCCGAGAGCGTCCCCGCCAGGTCGGCCGCCTTCGCTCCGAGTCCGACCCACTCGACCAGTTCGAGGGCGCGGGCCTCGAGCTCGCGGTCCTGGGCACGCCAGGCCCACGGGAAGATCGAGCGGCCCAGCTGCTCGCCCCGCTGCTCCTGGGCGCCGAGGCGGACGTTGTCGGTGACGGTCAGTCGTGGGAACACCCGTGCCGACTGGAACGTCCGGACCATGCCGGTGCGAGCGATGGCGTAGGCCGCCTTGCCGGCGAGCTCCTTGCCCTCGAAGGTCCACGAGCCGCCATCGGCCCGCTCGAAGCCCGTCAACAGGTTGAAGAAGGTGGTCTTGCCGGCGCCGTTCGGGCCGATCAGCGCCACGATCGAGCCGCGGTCGACCTCGAAGCGCTCGACGTCGACGGCTCGGACGCCGCCGAAGGCGCGGTGCACGTCGGATGCGGTGAGGATCACGTCAGTGGTCACCGATCTGTGCCTCCTCCTTGTTGCCCAGGAGCCCCTGAGGTCGGAAGACGAGCAGCAGCACGATGGCCACACCGACGAGCACGTAGCGCACGGCACCGGTGTCGGTGGACTCGATGATCCACCAGCCGTCACGACCGATGGCCTGGGTGAGCAGGCCGTTCAGCATCGCGATGGCGAACCAGAACACGACGGCACCGAGCGGTGGTCCGAACACGGTGGCGACACCGCCGAGGATGACCACCAGGTACCAGTTGAACGTGGTCTGGGCGAGGAAGAAGTCGGGCTTCACGAAGCCGCCGTCGAAGGTGAACAGGATGCCGGCGAGGCCGCCGATCACCGAGCCGATCACGAATGCCTGGAGCTTCATGGCGAAGACGTTCTTGCCGAGCGCCCGGGTCGCCTCCTCGTCCTCGCGGACGGCCTTGAGCAGGCGGCCCCATGGGCTGCGGGCGAGGGACCAGATCAGCAGGCAGGCGAGCGCGACGAGGGTCCAGCCCACGATCATGGTGAACAGCGTGTTGTGGTTGTACGACAACGAGCCCCAGCCGTATCGCCCCTCGGGGATCGGATTGATCGCATAGAAGTCCGCGGCGACACCGGTGATGCCGATGGGTCCGCCGGTCAGCTCCTGGGTTCGCGTGGAGTTGATGACCACGCGCACGATCTCGGCGACCGAGATGGTGGCGATCGCCAGGTAGTCGGCGCGAAGGCGCAGCGTCGGCATGCCCATCAGCAGGCCCAGCAGTCCGGCGGCCAGCACGCCGACGAGGATGCCGACCCAGAGCGACCCGCCGTTGTCGACGACGATCGCCGCACCGTAGGCGCCGACCATGGCCGAGGCGACGTGGCCGAAGTTGAGCAGGCCGGCGTAGCCGAACTGCAGGTTGAGGCCCACCGCGGCGAGCGCGTAGTAGGCGCCCTGCACGCCGATGGCCTCTCGCAGGCCGTCGAGTGCGGCCGCGCCGAAGTCGACACCGAGGATCATGCGGTTCTCGCCTTCACGCCGAACACGCCCTGTGGGCGGATGAGCAGCACGGCGACCAGCGTCGCGAGCGCCACCACGATCTTGAGGTCTGCGTCCAACCAGAGGGTGGAGAGGTCGGAGACGATGCCGACGAACAACCCGCCGAACATGGCGCCGAACGTCGTGCCGAGGCCGCCGAGCAGGACCGCGGCGAACATGATCAGCAGCACGCGCTGGCCCATCATGTAACCGACCGATTCGCTCGAGCCCATCATCACCCCGGCCAGACCCGCCATGGCGCCGGCCATGATCCACACGATCAGGATGACCCGTTTGTCATCGATGCCGGAGGCCACCGAGAGGTCGCGGTTGTCGGACACCGCCCTGATCGCGGTGCCGAGTCGGGCCTTCTGGAGGAACAGTCCGACCGCGACGAGGGCCACGGCGGCGACGGCGGCGATCACCAGGTCCTTCGGCCGCAGCGAGACCGGTCCGAACTGGACCGAGGGTGCCTGTGCGGCGAACTGGGAGTACTGCTTGGTGCCCGACCCGTAGACGATGCTGAACAGATAGCGCAGTCCGAACGCGAGTCCGATGGACACCACCATCTGGGACACCACGGGCATGCCGCGACGACGCAGCGGGCGGTAGACCCCGAGCTCGAACGACGCTCCGAACATGGCGGCCGCGAGGATGCCGCCGAGGGTGGCGAGGGCCAGCGGGATGCCCAACCCGCCGTTGTCGGCGTTGAGGTACCAGACCACCATCGCGCCGAACGTGATGAGCTCACCGTGTGCGAAGTTCGTCAGGCCGGTCGTGCCGAAGATCAGCGACAGGCCGACCGCGGCGAGTGCGATGACCAGGCCGAACCGGATGCCGCTGGCGAGCAGGCTCGCGACTCGCTCGAGCTGCGAGGTGCCGCCGACCGACGTGCTCTGTCCCTCGGCGACCAGTCGGAAGATGACGGAGCGGTCGCCGGTGTCGCGCACCTTCGGCGACAACTCGGTGGGTGCCTCCTCGGCGATCGCGATGCCGTCGGGCAGGCTCTCGAGGTCGAGAGTGACGTCGTACTGGCCGGCAGCGGGGACCTCGACCGCGACCAGGCCGTCGGCGTCGGATTCGGCGGTGCCGATCTCCTCGCCGTTCTGGCTCACGATCATGACGACACCCTCGACGGGCTCGCGGTCGTCACCGGCGACGAGCGTCGCGACGATGCGGGGGAGTTCGGCTCCCTCCGCCGGGGCACCGGCAGCCGGTGTGTCGGTCACCGCGCCGGGCGGGGGTGTGCCGGCGACGTCGGTCTCGGTCGGAGCGACGGTCGTCGCAGTGTCGTCCTGGGCGCCCGCGGGCGGCGCCAGCACGGACCAGGCGGCCAGCGCCACGAGCGCGAGCAGGACGGCGCTGCGGATCGGCTGGAGGTGTCGCCCGGCGTTCACTGCGCCGCATTGTAGGAATCAACTCGACGCCACGACGAAGTTTCCATGCGTTCATCTCCGAGGCGGCTGCGGCATCGGCCCCCGTGGCGTCGGTTGGCCTCGTCAGCAGCGGGCTCAGGAGATGCGTCGACCCGAGAGCTCCTCGACCATGATCGAGACCCAGTGCTCGCGCAGCTCGGGCCGGGACCACGGACGCACGGACGCCTCGGTCCGTCCGCCGTCGTCGTGATGCATGGCGTAGCCCTTGGCCAGGACGCTCCAACCAGAACGGGCCACTGCGTCCCACCCGTCGACCTCGAGGCAGACGGGCCGTTCGAGCAGGGCCGTCGACAGCTTCGAGCCGGCGGCCGTGCGGAAGGCGATCGAGCGACCCTCGACCGCGAAGTTCACCGGGAGGATGACCGGCGAGCCCTGGTCGACGAACCCGAGACGTCCGATCGGCGCGGCATCGAGCAGCCGGAGGCACTCCTCGTCGCGGAGGATCTCCAACCCGCTCCAGTCGAGGTTGGCGAGGTGGATGTCCATGGTGCGCTCCGATCGCTGGAAGATTCGGTGGCCCGGGCTCTCGGACGACTTGTCCGCAGCTCCATCGTCGGGCCCGGGTCGTGACCGCGGCCAGGGTCCTTGGTCCCGACCGCTCCGGGTCCGCGAGACTGCGGGCCATGACGGATCTGGAGCTGGTCGCAGGGGACGGACTGATCGCGAGGGTGACCGACGGTGTCGTGCGCATCGGGTTCGCAGGGCGTGACGACTGGTTCGGACCGGGGACGTTCCAGGTCGGCGGTCAGGCAGCGGGGATGGCCGAGCACCGCGACATCGGTGGCGTCGACGACATCGGGTCGTGGAGCGCGAGGGTGTGGATCGCCGAGCGCAGCGCGGCGCCACGGCTCGACCTGTCCTTGAGCGCGTACGAGGACCAGCCGATCATCACCTTCTCGGTGCGGGCGCCGTCGGGGATCCGCGAGGGGCTCTCGACGGGATCGTTCGAGGCACCTTCGGTCGCGTGGCCGGCGTTCTCCCCGACGGAGCGGGACGCCGGCGGCTGTCCGGACGACACCAGCGGCTTCGGGTACCAGTACATGGAGTTCGCGCTGCCCACGGCGACCGACGCCGACCTGGCAGGTTGGACGCGTTGGCCCTTCCGTCCACCGGTGATGATGCCGCTGATGCTCGTGTCGTCCGCCGGGACCCTGATGGTCGCGCCGCTCGACCACTTCCACGAGCAGGTGATCGCGGTGCCCGACGACGCGGCATCGGCCGGCGACGGCGTGCGGTGCGGCTGGCACGGCGACCTCGAGACGGTTCCGGCGGGGTTCGGCACCGAGATGGCGATCATCGCCGGCAGCGACGCCCGCGACTGCCTCGACCGCTGGGCCGGCATCCTCACCCGGCGTGCCGGCACCGCCCGGCTGCCGAGGGGCATCGACACCGTGGGTCGCAGCGTCTCGTACTGGACCGACAACGGTGCCGCGTACTGGTACAAGACCGAGGGCGAGCGCAGCGTCACCGAGACCCTGGTCGACACGCTGACGGACCTGCGCGAACGCGACGTGCCCTACGACGCGGTGCAGCTCGACTCGTGGTTCTACCCGCACCGGAGCATCCGGCCGTTCGACACCGACGAGTGGGACGTGCCGCCCACCGGTCTGGAGCGGTGGGAGGCACGCGACGACATCCTGCCCCAGGGTGTCGCGGCGCTGCGCGCTGCGCTCGGCGACCCGCCGCTGGTGGTGCACTGCCGACACGTGTCGTCGGACTCGCCCTACCTCGATGCCCACGAGTTCTGGGTCGACGGCGAGTACGCCCACCCGGTCGGCCCGGAGCTGTACGAGGCCTACTTCGACCAGTGCCTGGCGTGGGGTGTCGAGACCTTCGAACACGACTGGCTCGTGGAGTGCTTCCTCGGCGTCCGCGGCCTGCGAGCCGAGCCGGGTCGTGCGGCGGCGTGGCAGCAGGGCATCGACGACGCACTCTCACGACGCGGCCTCACCGCACAGTGGTGCATGGCGACCCCGGCGGACTTCATGCAGTCGGCGTCGCTGACGCAGGTCACCTCGATCCGCACCTCCGGTGACCACGGCTACCTGGTGCCGCCGGAGCTGCTCTGGGCCTGGTTCCTCTACACCAACGCCATGGCGCGCCCGCTCGGGCTGTGGCCGTACAAGGACGTCTTCCGCAGCGACGGGCACGGCGGCAGCACCGACCCCGGCGCCGAGGCGGCGCTCGCCGCGCTGTCGGGTGGCCCCGTCGGGATCGGTGACGCGCTCGGGGGAGCGGACCGTGACCTCGTGCTGCGCACCGCCCGTCGCGACGGCATCCTGGTCGCGCCCGACGCGCCGATCGCCGCGATCGCCCGCTGCTTCGCACACCACGCGGTGCTCGAACCCGAACCCGTCGTCGGCGCGACCCACAGCGCCCACGACGCGGGCACGTGGTCCTACGTGATCACGATGAACTGCCACGATGCATCGGAGCAGCAGTCCACCAGGGTGGACCTCGACGAGCTCGGCGACGACCGACCCGTCGATGCGCTCGGCGAGCCGGCCACGTCGGTCGCCGCGCTGGACTGGCGCACCGGCGCGGTCGAGCTCGTCGGTCCGGATGGCTTCGGCGTCGAGCTCGGCGCGAAGGGCTGGGACCTGCGGGTGCTCGCGCCGTTGCTCGCGGGGGGTCGACTGGCGGTGTTCGGCGACGCGGATCGCTACGCGTCAGCAGGCGTGCAGCGGATCGCCTCGGTGGTCGACACCGGGTCGGCGGTGCGCCTCCGCATCTCGGGGTCCGACGAGACGGTCCGACTCGTCGGTTGGAGCGACGCGGACGAGGTCGAGCTGGACGTCGTGACGGGCAGCGCCGCATCGCTGCCCCGACGCCTGGTGGCCACGACCGACGACA
>JAFAFN010000185.1 GCA_023423475.1 Actinomycetes bacterium
CCGCCGCAGTGGTCGGCGTGGTAGTGGGTGACGAGTGCGCCGGTGAGCGTCATGCCGTCGGCCTCGGCGATCGCCTTGAGGTCGGCCACGCCGTACGCGGGATCGACGACGACGCACTCGCGGCTCACGCGGTCGCCGATCAGGTACGAGAAGTTCACCATCTGCCGAGCGATGTCGTCGGTGACGGCGAAGTCCCGGCCGGCGAGCAGCTGGCGGAAGTAGAAGCGGTCCTCGGTGGACTCGGCGTTCGGGGAGGGTGCGGGGTCGGTCACCGCGCCAACGGTACCGGTCCGCCGCGCCGGGTCAGGCGTCACCGGTGCCGTCGGACCAGTCCCGGAGCCGCCGACGGAACAGCTCGTCGTAGCGGTCGTAGTCGCGGCGCAACGCCGCGCCGGGCCACGTGCGGGGCAACAGCTCGACGGGAAGGAGCGGGTCGGCGACGAAGTGGCGCAGCACGGCGGCGGAGAGCACGAAGCCGGGTGCCAGCGCGTCCCGGTCCCCTGCCTCGAGCCGCTCGCCGAGCGGGCGCATCTCTCGACGGAGTCGCTCCGCCCGTCCCGCCCACGCGTCGAGATCCCACAGCGAGGCAGCCAGGTCCGCCTCGGACCGCTCGAGCGGCAGGTCGGGGTCGGCACGGAACCAGGTGCACCTGCCGAGCTCGTCGGCCGCTGCCTCGAGCTCCGGGGATCGGTCCAGGTTGTCGGGCCGGAGCCACAGGCCGTCACGCTGCTCGGCGAAGCGCAGGCGGTCCATCGTCCGCCGGAGCTCGACCCGCTCCGACGCCGGACGGGCCCCCGGGGCGACCACAGCCAGTCGCCAGCGACCGGACCAGTCGCGTGTCGACGCGGCACGGCCGAGGCGCTGACGGTCCTGGCGGTCGACGAGCCCGCCCGTGAGCGAGTACCAGCCGTCGCCGTCGGCGACGACCTCGCCCGCGGCCGCCATGCGGGACAGCGCGGTGCGGACCGTGCCCTCGGCCAGACCGAAGAGCGAGCAGGTCCGGACCAGGAACGCGACGGGGAGTCGTGGAGGGTCGGTGCCCAACAGGGTCGAGGCCAGCACCGACCGTGCGGTCAGCGGACGCTCCCCCAGCTCGGACATGCAGCGGACCCTAGCGAAACGGGGCCGACCTTACAGAGTGACACCACGTGTCCTGATCTTGTAAGGTTCTGCTCATGACCTCGACGATGCGCGACGCAGGCACCATGGTCCCGGCAGCCGACCTGCTGCCCGACGTGCTGCCGAGCGCCACGCTCGGCCCGAAGGGTCGCCCGGTCGGCCCGCTGCGCGACGAGCTCTACCGCATCCCCGACCTCGCCAACGTGTGCCACGTCGCCGGCGTGTGGGTGCAGTCCGTCGGCGTGCTGGTGCTCGCCGACTGGATCGCCGGTCGTTCCTGGTGGCTCGGGGCGATCGCGTGGGCGGCGGCGTTCCTGTTGATGGGGCGTGCCTTCGCCCGGTTCTCGATCCTGGCGCACGAGTCCGCCCACCGGCTGCTCTTCTCGAACCGTCGGGCCAACGACTGGGTCGGCAAGTGGCTCGTCGCCTATCCGGCGTTCGTGCCCCTCGACGCCTACCGCCGGAGCCACATGGCCCACCACAAGGAGGAGTTCGGCCCCAACGAGCCGGACCTCGGCCTGTACGCCGGCTACCCGATCACGCAGGCGTCGTGGCGTCGCAAGCTGACCCGCGACGCCGATGGCAACTCGGGCTGGAAGAACCTCAAGGGCCTGCTGCTCGCGCTACGCTCCTCGACCGCCCGGCCGATCGCCCTGCGCATCCTCGTGTGGCAGGTCGCCCTCTTCGTCGGCCTCTGGGTCGGACTCGGCCACTGGTGGGTCTACCCGGTGTTCTGGCTGCTCCCCTGGATGACCGTCTGGCGTGTGCTCAACCGACTCCGTGCCGTGGCCGAGCACGGCGGGCTCGAGGCCTCACCGGACCGGCGCATCACGACCCACCACGTCCGGCAGTCCCCGACGGCCAGGTTCTGGATGGTGCCGTTCAACACCGGTTGGCACCTGGCCCACCACGTCGACATCGGGGTGCCGTTCTCGAAGCTGCCGCGGCTGCAGCAGGAGCTCGAGTCATCGGGCTACGTGCAGCCCGGCCTCGAGTGGCCCACCTACCGGGCGCTGTGGCGCCACGCCGCGTCGCGCGACCGCGGATGAGCCCTCCGTCCCCACGACCCTCCGCCTCCAACGCCCCTGGGCCTGAACCAGCCCTGGGCTGGCATCAACCCTGTGGGAGTGCGCCGGCGGCGACCTCGAAGGTGAGCGCGGTGCCGTCGTCGAGCACCAGGCGGAGGTCCGTGTCGGCGAGCAGCTCGCCCGAGACGGTGCTCGGGAGCAGCTCGATCAGCTGGTACTGCGGTTGGGGCTGCGGCGGATACGGGATGTCCGACGGCGGGTCGAGGCGGATCGCCACCTCGGAGCCGTCGATCTCGAAGGTCCCGGCCGCGGTGTTGACGCCGTCGTAGACCTCGACGTCGCCCTGGCCGAAGGTCACCACCGCCGGCACCGACGCGAGCGAGGCGTTCGCGCTCTCGTTCACGGTGGTCACGTCGATCAGCCGCCAGCTGGTGTCGCGCAGGTCGATCGGCGCGGCGACCGGTGCACCGACGTCGTACTTGAGCTCGCCGCTCGGGTACGTGAGCACGAGGGTGTCGCCGCGCACCACCGCCCGGGTGACGGTCTCCATCAGCCCGAACAGGGCGTGGGCCGGCTCTCGAGGGTCCGGGTACGCCTTCCGGGTCGAACTCAACGGGCCGGCCGAGAAGTCCTCGCCCTCGAGGGAGTACGGCCCCCTGGCGCTGTTGACGCCGTCGTCCATCACCAACGTGTCGCCCTCGAAGCGGAGCAGCGGGACCTGGGTGCCCTCGAACATCGTGGCGTCGTCCCCCGACACCATCTCGCTCAGGTGCCACTCGGTGTCGACCAGCACGTTGCCGTCGGTCGCGTCGATCTCGGGCACCGCGCTGCTCATCGGCGCGTCGTCCCCACCGCCCGAGCAGGCTGCCAGGAGCAACGTGCCGAGTGCGACCAACGACCTCGCCAGGAGTCTCATGGCGGCGATGCTAGGAGCCGAATCACGTGTTCGACGGGCGCCGGGCACCGGTAGCCTCCGCGCCATGACCGAGACTCCCGACCACTCGTCCGCCACGACACCGCTGCGTGTCGGGTTCCTCGGACCGGTCGGCACCTTCACCGAGCAGGCGATGCTGCGGGAGCCCGACCTCGCCACGGCGGAGCACGTCGCCTTCCCCGTGATGACCGAGGTGCTCTTCGCCGTCGCCGAGGGCTCGATCGACCTGGGTGTGGTCCCGGTCGAGAACGCGATCGAAGGCACGGTGAACGCCTCGGTCGACACGCTCGCGTTCGACGTCGACGTGCTCATCCAGCGCGAGCTGCTCGAGCCGGTGTCGATGAACCTGCTGGCCCGTGCCGGGACCCGCATCGACCAGATCGAACGGGTCGTCTCGATCCCGGTCGCCACCGCGCAGTGCCGTTCCTGGCTGCGCACCAACCTTCCCGACGTCGACTTCGTCGCCGCCAACTCCACCGCCGAGGCCGCTCGCCTCGTCGCCGAGTCCGACGACACCACGACCGCTGGCATCGCGAACGCACGGGCGGGGGCCGTCTACGGGCTCGACGCGCTGGGTGTCGACATCGAGGACCACCCGGAGAACGTCACCCGGTTCGTGGTGGCGGCGCGGGAGGGCGTGCCGGCACCGACCGGTCACGACAAGACGTCGATCGTCGTCTACCAACGGGCCGACCGACCCGGTTCGCTGCTCGCGATCCTCCAGGAGTTCGCCGCCCGCTCGATCAACCTGAGCCTGCTGCTCTCCCGGCCGACCAAGACGTCGTTGGGTGACTACTGCTTTCTGCTGGACCTCGACGGGCACATCGCCGATCCCGTCGTGGCGGACTGCCTCCGCTCGCTGCGAGCGACCCAGGGCGGGGTGAAGTTCCTCGGCTCGTACCCGGCCGCAGGGACCGCCGGGCCGGCCGCTCGGGCACAGGTCGACGCCGGCATGGTCGAGGCGACCGAGTGGCTGCGGTCGCTCACCGCGCAGATCCGCGGCTGAGCAGCGACGCTCAGCGAGGCGACTCCTCCGGACCCGTCGCAGGGGGACCTTCTGCAGCGGCGTCACGCGACACGCTGGAACCTTCGAACGCGGGAGGATCGCCGAGGCGCCGGCCGGAGCGGAGCTCGGCGCCGTAGAGCGAGACGAGCCGGGCGACGGCGGTGGCGAGGAAGATCTGACCGGTCATGGCCTCGACCACCGCGATGCGACGCCCGAGGTCGGTGTGTGCCACCACGTCGCCGTAGCCGACCGTCGTGAGGGTCACGAAGCTGAAGTAGGAGTAGATCTCGTTGGTGACGGGGTGCCCGAAGAGCGGGGCCACCGTGACCGCGTCCACCCCTGCGTAGATCATCGTGAAGAGCAGCCCGATCAGGAAGTAGACGCACAACGCACCGAGGATCGTCTCGACGCTCACCCGTTGCTGGTCGACCACCTGCCGGAAGACCGCGACGAGGATCACCAGGTAGAGCGCCGCGTTGAAGAACGCCGCCGCGCCGTGCTCGACGGTCTCGGTGCGGTGCACCACCACGGTGTAGACCGCGATCGCGAACCCGATCGCGAGGATGACGACCACGATCGGCAGGCGACCGCGGGACCGCGAGGTCGTCGTCGTGAACGCCACCACGACCATCAGCAGCTGGAGGGTCGTCGCGAGCGCTCGGGCCCAGGCGAACTCCGAGAAGCCGCTCACGATGAAGGTCGTGACCAGCAGTGCGAACAACGTGCCGAAGCGCTGGGTCAGCTTCACGTCACGCAGCTTCGCCGGAGAGGGCAGTCGCTCCACCATGTCGTTGCACGGTACCCGCGGGGATGGTGCCCGATTCCGGACCCGATGTCGTTGCTGCCGGCGTAGAGCCCTGGACCTACGATGGTCGACGGAAGGATGGCAGAGCGGACGAATGCACCGGTCTTGAAAACCGACGGGCCTTCACGGGTCCCGGGGGTTCGAATCCCCCTCCTTCCGCCGACGTGAGACGCGCCACGGCCCGCCCGACGCACCCGACGGGGTGCGACGGGCGGGCCGTCGGCGTTCACTTCTTCTTCTTCTTGGACTTCTTCTTGTCCTTCTTCTTGGACTTCTTCTTGTCGTCCTTCTTCGATGCCTTCTTCTTGGCCATCGTCCCTCCCTTCACTACCGTCACTCGGGCGCCATCCCTCCGACACCCATTCGTCACCGCACCGTAACCCACGAGTGGGACGGTTCGGCGTCCATCCCCGCGGCGTCGAGCGCGACGTGTTCAGGCGAAGTCGGTGGGGAAGTCGGCGGGGCGCGGCGTCGCGTGCAGCTCCCAGTCCTGCCACCAGGCGTCCGACCCCTCAGGCGCGGCGAAGCCGAGCGCAGTGCGAGCATCGAGCGCGCTGCGGACCGACCGCTTCAGGTTGCGCAGGCGATCCACGTGCACGGGGTCGATGCGCTGCTCGTCGAGGCAGTGCTGCTCGAGCTGCCAGGCGAGCTGCCGCATGGTGGTCAGCGTGTCGCTCGCCATCTTCACGATGGGATCGAGTCCGTCGTCCATGCCCGCGGTGCACTCCTCGGCACGCATGCGTCCGTAGTGGATGTCGATGCGCATGAGTCCCGGATGCACCTCGAAGGAACCGACGACCTCGATGGTGGGCTGGATCACGGTGTTCGTGGTCCCCTCGGGCAGCTCGATGGCGAGGTTGGCGGCCTGCGTCGAGAGGTAGCCCAACGACTCCGCTGCCCACAGCGAGAGGCTGTGCTTCGGCTGACGGACCGGCACGGCGACCAGCGTGTAGATCGTCGTCGCGCCCAGGTCCACCGCCGCCTGCAGCGGGATGTTCTGGAGGCAGCCGCCGTCGACGTAGGTGTCGTTGCCGAGCGGCCGGGGCGGGAACACTCCCGGGACGCTCGCCGAGGCGATGACGCCGTCGATGACATCGATGCCCTCGACGCCGGGGATCGGGGTCATCGCGTCCGGTCCCACCAACCGGCCGTCCTGGGTCACGTAGTGGGTCTCGCGCTCCTTCAGCGCCGTGTTGGCCAGCCGCAGCTGGAGCCCCGGTCGGGCGACGAGCGCCGGATCGACGGTGGCGATGCCGACCTCGGCGTCCCCGTTCCCCCGGATCGACCGTTCGAAGGGCCCGAGGTTCAGCACCGCTCGCGGCAGACCGTGCTCCAGGTGGTGCCCTCCGACCAGCGTCCGGGTGAAGGTCGCGACCTGCTCGAAGTGGTTGCGGCGACGGCGCTTCGCAGGTTCCTCGTCCGGGTCACCCATCGCGGCGAGCGCCTCGGCCTCGAGCTCGTCCCAGTCGTCGTCGAGCTCCGGGCGTCCGTGCTGGGTGACGAGCCGATGGATCGACTCCGCCGCCGAGGTGCCGTCGAGGTCCTTCAGCCACGGCTGCTCGGCGAACACCACGTCGGTGTGCGTCATCGCCATGAGGTCGCCCTCGGCCTCGACGAGGTGTCGGCGGCATTCCTCCGCCGTGCGGCCCTGGCCGATGACCGTGCCGAGCACCGCGCCCGCAGAGGTCGCGGTCATGACCTGCGGGACGATGCCGAGCACACCGATCAGGTGCTGCAGTGCACCGAGCTCGAAGGCTCCCTTGAACCCACCGCCGGCGAGGACGAATCCGACGCGTTCGTCGGCCATGACGCTGCTCCTTCTGCTCCGCGAGCCCTGGGCGATCACCGTACCCCTCGACGTTGCTACCTTCGACGGGTGGCCGCCGACCCCTCCGTGAGCTCGACCTGAGCTCCGATCGCTCGACGCCGACCCGGTCGGTCCCGCCGCGCGGGTCGGGGCCACCTCGTCTGCCGACGATGGACGCGCCCACGGGCGCGCTGCTCGCCGCAGCGATCGGCGCAGGGGTGCTCGCCACCTCGGCGACCATCGTCTGGCTCCTGGTGCTGGCCCGGGTGGTCGACCGGGTGTTCCTCGACGGCGCCGCGCTCGCCGACGTCCGGGGCCTGCTCGCGATCTTGGTCGGCCTGCTCGTGGTGCGGGCGCTGTGCTCGTGGGGCGTCGAGTCCTTCGCCGACCGCGCCAGCGGGCGGCTGCGCACGACGACACGGACCCGACTGGTCGACCACCTGTTCGCGGTGGGGCCCGCAGCGCTCGGCCGGGAACGGGTCGGCGACGTCGCGACCACCATCGGCGCCGCGGTCGAGGCGCTGCACGACTACGTGACCCGGTTCGTGCCGGCAGCTGCACTCGGTGTCGCCACGCCGCTCATCATCGGGCTCACGGTGCTGGTGCTCGATCCGTGGACCACGCTCATCCTGTTGTTCACCGGTCCGATGCTCGTGCTCCTGCTCGCCGTGATCGGTGGTCGGACCAGGGCGCTCACGCAACGCCGCTTCGACGAGCTCGGCTGGCTCAGCGCGTTCTACCTGGACATGATCCGCGGCCTCGGCACGCTGAAGGCCTTCGGTCGTGCCGATGAGGGAGCCGACACCATCGAGGGTGTGAGCCGCCGCTTCGGTGACACGACGATGGAGGTCCTGCGCACCGCGTTCCAGACGTCGCTCGTCATGGAGTGGGCGGCGACCGCAGCGACGGCGCTCGCCGCGGTCGAGGTGAGCTTCCGGATCGTGCAGGGCCACATGTCGTTCGGCACGGGTCTCGCCGTGCTGGTGCTCGTGCCGGAGTTCTTCGTGCCGTTCCGACGCATCGCGGTGGAGTACCACTCGGGCCAGTCCGGACGTGCCGCGCTCGAGCGGATCGACGAGCTGCTCGCCCTCCCTGCGACTGCGTCGGCCGCGCGCAGTGGCACACCGACGACAGGGTCATCGGCGGGTGCGCCGGTCACCGCGCCGAGCATCGAACTGCGCGGTGTCACCTACACCTACCCCGGCCAGCCCCGACCGGCGCTCGACAGGGTCGAGCTCCGACTGGACGCTGGCGAGACGGTCGCGCTCGTGGGCCCCAGCGGCGGCGGCAAGACCACGGTGTCGCGGGTGCTGCTCCGCTTCGTCGAGCCCGACGACGGCGCGCTGCTGCTGGGCGGCAGTGCGAGCTCGACGGTCGACGTCGACACCTGGCGTCGAGGTGTCGCGTGGGTCCCCCAGGACCCGACGCTGGTCGCCGGCAGCGTCGCCGACAACATCCGCCTCGGCGACCCGACCGCGTCGGACGAGGCGGTGCGTCGTGCCGCCCGGATCGCTCGTGCCGCCGACTTCATCGACGCGCTGCCCCAGGGCTTCGACACGGTGCTCGGCGAGCGCGGCCTCCGACTCAGCGGTGGACAGCGACAACGGATCGCGATCGCCAGGGCAGCACTGCGCGACACACCCGTGGTCGTGCTCGACGAGTTCACCGCGCAGCTCGACGACCGGACCGAGGTGGAGCTGCTCGACGCGATGTCCGAGCTGCTCGCCGGCCGCACCGCACTGGTGATCGCCCACCGTGCCCGCACCGCGGCCCTCGCCGATCGTGTGGTCCGTCTCGAGGACGGCAAGGTGGTCGCAGAGGGCGGGATCGAGCTGGTCGGGCAGGTGCCGCGGTGACGCGCGCCCGGCCGGGTCCGGTCGCCCGGATCGTCGCGATCATGGGGCCGCTGCGCTGGTGGATCGTCGTCGCCGGGGTGTTGAGCGCCGTCACGTTCGCCGCGGCGATCGGTCTGATCTCGATGTCGGGCTACCTGATCTCGCGGTCCGCGCTCGTCGACACCACCGCGACGCTCACGCTGGCGATCGTCGGCGTCCGCTTCTTCGCCGTGGTGCGCGCCGTCGGCCGCTACCTGGAGCGCTACCTCGGCCACCTGGGCACCTTCCGGATCCTCACCCGGGTGCGGGTCTGGTTCTACCGCGGCGCCGAGCCGCTCGCTCCCGCGCTGCTGCTCGACGATCGCTCCGGGGACGTGCTGACCCGCATCGTGGACGACGTCGAGACGCTCCAGGACCTCTCGTTGCGGGTGCTCGCACCGCCGATCGCGACCGTCGGCGCGCTCGCCGTCGGCGCGGGGGTGCTCTGGAGCCTCGATCCGCGACTCGCCGTCGTGCTGGTCGTGTTCGTCGCGCTCACCGGGGTCGTGCTCCCGCTGGTGACGCGGCGACTCGGCCGAGCAGCGGCCGAGGTCCTCACCGCGCGGCAGGCCGAGCTCAACGCAGTGGCCGTCGAATCCGTCGATGCCCTCGCCGAGCTCGTCGCCTACGGGCGTGAGGACCTGCTCGGCGGCCGACTCGCCGCCATCACCGACGAGCGGCGCGCTGCCGAACGGCGACTCGCGGATGCCCGAGGGCTCAACACCGCCATGGCGACGCTGCTGGGCGGACTCGCCGTCGTCGCTGCGCTCGCGGTCGCGA
>JAFAFN010000205.1 GCA_023423475.1 Actinomycetes bacterium
ACGCCCAGCTGCAGTCGATCTACGAGGAGTACACCGCGAAGATCCGTGCGGTCGCCCCGGAGATGGCCGTGTGGTGGGCGCCGTTCAACTGGGGCGCACCGTTCCAGGGCTCCGCAGGACCGTCGACGGACCGCGTCGGGCTGACCTACCACTCGTACTGCCTGCACACCGACGGCGGAGAACCCGTCGCACCCGAGCCGCTCGAGCACGCGCTGTGCGGCGGGGTCTACGAGGTGCAGACCGATGATGCGCTCGCGCTCGGTCGCTCGTGGGACGCACCCGTGCTGCTGGGTGAGTTCGGCGCCTCGGCGAGCCCGCTCAACACAACACGCCTCACGCAGCTCGCCGACCGCGACCAGCTGTCGTGGATGTACTGGGACGACAACTACTACCGCCAGGCACCCGAGGTCGTGAGGACGGACCTGGTGCGCACCTACCCACAGGCGGTCGCCGGGACCGTGACGGCGCAGCGGTTCGATCCCGCGTCCGGCACCTTCGAGCTCCGCTACGTGCCCGGACCACTCGATCGACGCGCCGACCAGCGTCGTGGTGCCGACCGAGGCCTATCCGGACGGCTACGACGTGTCGGTGACCGGCGCGACGGTGAGCTCCGCACCCGATGCAGGCCGGCTCATCCTGGACGCAGAGAACGGCGTCGAGCTGGTCACGCTCCGGGTCACACGCCGCTGAAGGACACCACCGCCATCCTGGTGGACCCCGCTCACCCCTAGTTCGTCGGGCAGTCGAAGTGGTCGAAGTCCGCCCACATCCACGAGTCGATGATCGCCTCGGCGTCGCTGGGCTCCGGCCCGTCGAGCACGATCGTCGACGCGGTCCAGGTCGTCGTCGCACCCGCGGCGATCTCGAAGTCGTCGGTGAAGCCCATGGCGTCCATCGCGCCGTCCACGCGGACGTCGACGAAGACGCCGGTGACCGGGGCGTCGGTCCCGTTCTCGAGCGTGCCGGCGAGCTCGACCATCCACGTCCCGGTGTCGAACTCGTCGGTCGCCTCGATCGAGGTCACCTCGACGGCCAGCTCACCGGACGGGCACGGCACGTCCTTGCCACCCGGGAACTGGCCATCCGGGAACTCGCCGGCCGCGAACTCGTCAGCCGGGAACTCCTCGCCGGCCGTGGGCCCGTCATCGACCGCCGGGCGCGACTCGGACCGCCGTGACGCCGTGACCTCGTTCGAGGTGGAGCACCCGACGAGGAGACCCGCGACGAGCGCGGCCAGCGCGATGCATCGTCCCGCGGTCGTCGTCGATCGAGCTGTCCTCACCACGCCTCCTCCCGGTCGCCGTCATCCTGCCACGACCCGCCGGCGCGACCGCCCTACCGTCTCGCCATGGCGTCGACGTCCTCTCCCCCACGGCACCTCGTGCACTCCGGTGGCTGCGGCTGCGGTGGCCCGCTGCTCGCCGGCCTCGCCGCGCTGACACCACGGGCCGGTGCACCGCGCCGGGATCCGGAGCGAGGCGCACCTCCGACGGGCACGGTGGTGATCCGCGGTGCGACCGTCCTGCCCGTCGACGCCGACTTCACCGAGGCCGAGGCCATCGCGATCCGTGGCGACCGGATCCTCGCGGTCGGCCGCACCGACGACGTCATGCTCGCCGCCGGCCCCGATGCTCTCGTGATCGACCGCCCTGGGGTGACGATCCTGCCGGGTTTCATCGAGCCGCACGCCCATCTCCTGCCGACCGCGATGCTGCGCACCTGGCACGACGTCGGCCCGTTCGTGTTCGACACCGTCGACGAGGCGATCGACCACCTCCCCCACGTCGCGCGCGAGCTCGAGCCGGGGCAGTGGTTGACCGGGCGCCAGTTCGACCCGTCGCTGCAACGTGGGCCCGACGTGCTCACCGCCGACCTGCTCGACCGGGTCTCGACCGAGATCCCGGTGGTCGTGACCAACGCGTCGCTGCACTTCGCCTACGCGAACCACGCGGCGCTCACGGCGGCGGGCATCGACCGGAGCACGCCGGACATCCCCCACTCCCCGTACGGCCGGGCGGCCGACGGCTCACCGAACGGCGTCCTCGTGGGGCAGGGCGCCATGCTCAGCGTCATGGCGCACAACCCCGCCCTCGGCGCACTCGACCTGGTCGAGCAGGCCCGAGCGGTCGCGAGACGAGCGTCGAGCGTGGGCGTCACGACCATCTGCGACCAGGGCACGGGCTTCCTGCTCGGCAACGGCGACGTCGAGCTGTACCGCACGCTCGCCGAGGGCGACCAGCTCACCACCCGGCTGCGCTATTCGGTGCACGACAGCCGTGCAGCGGTCTTCGACGAGGCAGGCCTCGCTCCGGGCGACGGCGACGACCTCATCCGCGCCACAGGGTGGAAGATCGTCTCGGACGGGTCGAACCAGGGCCGCACCGGCCACCTTCGTGAGCCCTACCTCGGCACCGAGGACCGCGGACTGCCCTACGTCGAACACGACGAGCTGGTCGAGACCGCTCGGCAACGGGCCGCCGAGGGGTGGCAGCTCGTCATCCACGCCAACGGCGACCGGGCGATCGACGACACCCTCGATGCGCTCACCGAGGCGGTCGACGCCGGCACCGCGGCCGGACACCACGACCCGCGCCATCGCATCGAGCACTGCTCGCTGCTGCACGACGAGCACATCGAACGCATCGCGGGGTTGGGAGCGTCGCCGTCGTTCCTGATCGGCCACGTCCACTACTGGGGTCAGGCGTTCCGCGACGAGATCCTCGGTGCCGAGCGTGCCGATCTGCTCGACCGAACGGCGTCGTGCAGCGCTGCCGGCGTGCGCTGGACGCTGCACTCCGACGAGTCGGTCACCCCGATCGATCCGCTGCGCTGCATCCACAACGCGGTGACCAGGGAGCTGTGGCGCGAACCCGGGACCACCCTGACCCCCGCCGAACGGGTGCCGGTCGAGGACGCGATCCGGGCGATGACCTCGGATGCTGCATGGCAGTGCCACAGCGATCACGAGATCGGATCCCTCGAGGCCGGCAAGTTCGCCGACCTCGTCGTGCTCGCCGAGGATCCACGTCGGGTGGACCCGTCGCGGCTCGACCGGATCGAGGTGCTCGAGACCTGGATGGGCGGCGTTCGGCGTCATTGAGCCGAGGAGCGGCGGCGACCGTCAGCCTGCTGCCTCCAGTTCCGACGTGGCGTCGATCGACTCGACGAGACGCTTCGCCGAGTCGCGCAACGTCAGCAACGTCGGTAGATCGATCCCCATCGCCGCGATCACGCAGCCGGGCACGTCGACCGCACGTTCCTGCAGGTTCCGACCGTCGTCGGTGAGGGTGACCAGGACGCGCCGTTCGTCCACGGGGTCACGACGACGGTCGACCAGTCCCGTCGTCTCGAGCCGCTTGAGCAGCGGCGTCAGCGTGCCGCTGTCGAGGTGAAGCCGAGCCCCCAGATCTCCGACGCTCGTGGGGCCGTCGGACTCCCAGAGCACGAGCATCGTCAGGTACTGCGGGTACGTCAGGCCGAGCTCGGCGAGCAGTGGCCCGTAGAGGCGGGTGATCGCACGGCTGACGTCGTACAGGGCGAAGCAGACCTGCTCGTCGAGCTGCAGCTGCGGGTGCTGTGCGGCCATGTCGCCATGATATCGGAACACCGCGTTGACAATTCAATTGTGCACAATATGATGCGTCTCGATCTCATCCCGACCTCCAAGGAGTTCACCATGGACGCGCTCTACACCGTCACCGTCACCGCGACGGGCGACGGACGCAACGGCCACACCGAGAGCGAGGACGGCCTGCTCGACGTCGACGTGCGCGTGCCGGTCTCGATGGGCGGGCCCGGAGGCGCCACCAACCCCGAGCAGCTCTTCGCCGCCGGCTACTCGGCGTGCTTCCACTCGGCGCTGAAGGTCGTCGCCGACGGAGCCGACCTCTCCGACTCCGCGGTGTCGGCCACCGTGAGCATCGGCACGCTCGACTCGGGTGGATTCGGCCTGGCGGTCGAGCTCGACGTGCACGCACCGGCGCTCGACCACGACACCGCACTGGCACTCGTCGAGAAGGCCCACCAGGTCTGCCCCTACTCGAACGCCACCAGGGGCAACATCGACGTGCAGCTCCGGGTCGTCTGACCCGGGTTCGTCCGGGTCGCGTCGGGCGCCGAGCGACTCCTGGTACAACGAGCACTCAGGTCGAACGGCCCATGTGCCGATGGGGAGAGTGTGTTCAGGACACACCCCAATGCACGAGATCTCAAACGTCACGTCACCGAGCTCCCCGTGGAGTTCCAGGTGTGGCGGCTCGGGGAGCACTGGTCCGTCGTCGGACCGTCCGGGATCTTCGTGGTGGGGCGATCCACCGGCGACGTGGCCGAGTCCGCGGCGCAGACCGCCGCGCTCGCCCATGAGCTGCGTGCAGCGCTGTCCGAGACGATGATGTGGGTGCCCTTCGTCGACGCCATCGTCGTCGCCGACCGAGAGCACCACGACCTGGCGTGCACGGTCGTCGAGCTCGACGTCCTGCCCCATGCGATCGCATCGGGCATGGGGATGCTCGACGCCACCGCCACCGCACAGGTGTCGCGGGAGATGCCCAGGGCGATCCTCGCCCTGCGGGACTCATCGCGCCGGCCGCTCGACCCTGCCTGAGCGCACGACCGTCCCCAGCCGGTGGCACACTGCTGCGATGAGCCGGAGCACTCCCCCACCTCTCGACTGGCCGCTGCCCGACCCCGTCACGGTCACCTCGTCCGACGGCACCCGGCTCGCCACCTACGACCTGCCCTCCGACCCCGATGCGGCGGGTGAGGTCCTGTTCGTGCACGCGACCGGCTTCTGCGCCGGCGTGTGGGGGCCGGTCGCCTCGCACTTCTCCGGCATGCGCCGCAGTGCGCTCGACGTCCGGGGCCACGGCCGCTCCGCCGTGCCCGAGGCCGGGATGCACTGGTCCGGCACCGCCCAGGACGTCCTCGCGACGATCGATGCGCTCGGGTTGGAGCGCCCGTTCGGGATCGGCCACTCGATGGGCGGCGCCTCGCTGATCCTCGCCGAGCAGGCTCGACCCGGGACCTTCCGGGGGCTCTGGATCTTCGAACCGATCATCTTCCCGAAGGTGCTGGCCGACGCAGGCGACAACCCGCTCGTCGCCGGGGCGCGCCGCCGCCGAGCAGACTTCGACTCTGCCTCGGCGGCCTACGACAACTTCTCGTCGAAGCCGCCGTTCTCGGTACTCGACCCGCAAGCGCTCGCCGCCTATGTCGAGTACGGCTTCGAGACCCTCGACGACGGCACGGTCACACTGCGCTGCCGCCCCGAGGTCGAGGCCGCCACCTACGAGATGGGCCCGCAGCACGACGCGTTCGAGCACCTGGGCGGGGTGCGCTGCCCCGTGACGGTCGCACGGGGCGGTGACAGCGGTCCCGGACCTGCTGCGCTGGTGCCGGGGATCGTCGACGGACTGGCCGACGGCCGCATCGACGAGCATCCCGAGCTCGGCCACTTCGGACCGCTCGAGGATCCCGGGCGCATCGCCGCATCGATCGCCGACGCGATCGCCACCTCGACGGATCGCCAGGGCAGCGTCGACGGCGACGCCTGACGCAGCTGCGGGTGACCGGCCGCTCCGCTGTCCCACCGCCGCCGTAACATCGTCCCCATGCCGCCGCTGCCGTTGCCCACGTCGTTGTCGCCGTCCAAGGTCTCGACGTTCAAGGACTGCGCGCTGGCGTTCCGCTTCTCGGCCATCGACAAGCTCCCCGAGCCACCGTCGATGCCGGCGATCAAGGGCACCACCGTGCACCGGGCGCTCGAGCTGCTCTTCGCCGATGAGCCGGCCGAGCGCACCGCGGATCGCGCCCAGGCATGCCTGGGGGTAGCGCTCGAGGAGATGCAGACCGACGAGGAGTACCTCGGCCTCGAGCTCGACGAGTCGGCTGCGCAGGAGTTCGCTGCCGATGCCGCGCGGATGGTCGAGCGCTACTTCGAGCTCGAGGACCCACGGGCGATCGTGCCCGTCGGGCTCGAGATGATGCTCGAGGCCGACATCGACGGTCTGCTCGTTCGAGGCAT
>JAFAFN010000265.1 GCA_023423475.1 Actinomycetes bacterium
CTCCTCCGAGTGTCGAAGAGCACGCTCTACAAGTGGCGCTCCCTTGGAGGCACCTACTTCCCGTACTACGTGCAGCTTCCGAACCGTCAGATCAGGGTGCACCGCACCGACCTCGAGATCTGGATGCACCGGCAACGGCGGCGATGATCGGTCCAGGACCCAGGCCGAGACCGGCGTCAGCGCTGCGAGGCGCATCCGAGGGTCGAGCCGAATGACATCTCCACGCGACTCCGGACTGTCCGAGTCATGGACACGTCTCCCCTCGCACCCTGGCTCGACCAGATCCACACCGGCGAATGCCTCAGCGTCCTCGGCGAACTCCCCGACGGCGAGGTCGACCTCGCCGTCGCCGACCTGCCCTACGGCAAGACACGCAACAAGTGGGACAGCCCGATCGACCTCAACACCCTGTGGGCAGAGCTGCACCGCGTCACCAAGAAGACCGCGGCGATCGCTCTCACCGCGACCCAGCCGTTCACCTCGACGCTCGTGCACAGCAACCTCGCCGGGTTCCGTCACGAGTGGATCTGGCACAAGACCGTGCCATGCGGCCAGCTCAACGTCGCCCGCATGCCACTCGGCACACACGAGAGCATCCTCGTCTTCTACCGGGCTGCACCCACCTACAATCCCCAGATGACCGAAGGCACCCCCTACACCGCGAGACGCAAGGGTGGCTCGCTCTCCGGCCGCGGCTACGGCTCCCAGGTCGACCACGAGGTCGTGAACACCGGGAAACGACACCCGCGGTCGGTGATCACCGTGCCGAACCCACGCGTCCCACGGGGCCACCCGTCACAGAAGCCGGTCAAACTCATCGAACACCTCATCCTCACCTACTCCAACCCCGGCGACATCGTTCTCGACCCCGTGATCGGATCAGGCACCACCGCAGTCGCAGCCCGACGAACCGGCCGCCACTACATCGGCATCGAGAAGGACGACACCTGGGCTGCCCACGCCCGCACACGCGTCGCGGCAGAGATCACCACGTCACCATCGGAACCTTCCGCCGGAACGGGACCCTGCGCCGATGGGCGCGCTGCGCTCAGCGTCAGGTGAGTTCGGCTGGTGAGCCGATCACCGCTGCCGCTTCGTGCGGGTCGCCGCCGGATCTCAGCCACGTCACGACGCTGACGTTCTCCCCGTCGATGACGAGATCGACCGACGGCAAGGTGAGCATCCTGTCGACGCCGAGCGGCGACATCGACGACGGGATCCTGGGCACCACCACCGCGAGACCACGCAGCGGAGCGCCGTCATGCAGCTCCCAACCCGCGATCAACGGCCCGTCGTCGAACGCCCAGAGGGCGCGTTCGGCGATCTGACGTTCGACCGTCGCGACGTCGACACCGGCGGCGCCGGCGAACTCCTCCACGGTGAACGCCGCTGCACGCACCGCATCGAGGTGCCGGAGCAATGCTTCGCGCTGGCGGGCCGCAAGGTTCGGGTCCACCCGCGTTGCAACTCCCATCCCCGCAAGGAGTTCGGCGACCTCGCGACCGGGATCGAGCGGTTCGGAAGCCATGCACCACGGTACGCGTCATCGCGCGAGCCACGCGTCTCTCGGCGGCCTAGTGCGGGTCTGGTCGACGCCTCCTACGCCCGGCATGGTCGGGCGGGAGGGCTGTCCACCTACCAAGATGCTCGTCGAGCACTTCAAGCGTGGCGTCGCGCACCAACGCGAATCGCACTTGGTTGCTCGGACGTCTGGGCGCCGAACCGCAACGGCCCTGGGAACGAGCTCGCTGGCAGGTCGGCGACGGAGCACTGCTCACGTCGCGATCAGCGCCAAGCCCTCCGCACGGGCGTCCGTGGCCACATCGAGCAGCCGGCCTCCACCAGCCAATGCGATGAGGTTCGCGTGCCCCATCCCCTCGTCCGGAGCGGGCACCTGCTCGACCACATGGCCGAGCGCTTCGAGCGCCGCCACGTCGGATGCTCCGTCCTCGGTCCTCACGTTCCACGAGCCGGGTTCGACCCGCCACCGACGCGTGTCGAGCGCGTCGCGCAGTGAGGCGCCATCGTCGAACAGGCGGGTGAGCAGCTGCACGTGCACCTGCGCCTGGGCGTCCGCGCCCATCGTCCCGAAGACGAGCGACGGCCGACCGTCAGAGGTGGCGAGCGCCGGCACCAGCGTGTGGAGCGGCAGCTTGCCGGGCGCCCAGCTGTTCGGGTGGGTAGGGCTGAGTCGGAAGGACGCTCCCCGGCTCTGCAGCGACAGGCCGTACTTCGGCACGAACACTCCGGAGCCGAACGGCAGGAAGTTCGACTGGATCAGGCTGATGCAGAGCCCATCCTCGTCGGTGACGCAGATGGATGCCGTTCCGCCGATCTGTTGCACGCCCGGGCCGGGGTCGGTGGCTCGGCTCGGGTCGAGCTGTGCGCGCCGTGCGGAGATCCAGCCGTCAGACAGCAGCTCGGACGGCTGGACCGGCGACGAGCCCGGGTCGGCAACGTACGCATCCCGGTCTGCGAGGCCGAGCTTCATCGCTTCGATCATCCGATGGGTTCGGGCAGTTCCTGGCTCGAGGACCTCGTCGTCGAGGATGCGCAGGACCTCGAGCACGGTGATGCCCTGCGTTGGCGGGGGCAGCTCCCAGATGGTTCGACCCCGGAACTCCGCGTGGAGCGGATCGACCCATTCCCCTTCGTGCCGCGCCAGGTCATCCGCTGTCATCAGTCCGCCGCCAGCCCCGACCGCCTCGGCGATGTCCGCTGCGACCGGGCCGGAGTAGAACGCGTCGGGCCCATCAGCAGCGACCAGCTCGAGCAGCGCTGCCAACTCGGGCTGGACCATCCGGTCGCCCAGTGCGGGCCCGGCGTACTGGTCGTGCAACGCACCCGCCTGCGGATGCATCGCCAACGCGTTGGTGATGCGCTGAACCGCTCCCGGTGTCAGCGTCACTCCGTCTCGGCCGTAGCGGATCGCCTCGGTCGCGAGGTCACCGAACGAGCGCGTGCCCCAGCGGTCGAGCAGGTCGAAGAATCCACGGAACGCACCCGCAGGGGTGACGGTGATCGCGCCCGTTCGGACCGGCGCGTCGATCAGCGAGGAGACCCGTTCGATGGTCCCCGCCTCTGGGGCTCGGCCGACACCCAGGTAGCCGTGCACTTCGCCGTCCCAGACCATGGCGAGGACGTCACCGCCGAAACCACACAGGTACGGCGCCACGACACCGAGGGTGGCGTTGACCGCGACCGCGGCATCGACGGCGTTGCCGCCCTCGGCGAGCACCCGGGCCCCGGCCAGGGTGGCGAGGTAGTGGGGGGACGCGACTGCGCCGCCTTTCGACCGGCGAGCCATCGTCAGCTGTTCGGCTTCCGTCATCGGACCGCTCGTTGGCGGACGTGCGCGCTCGCGTGTCCGGCTGCCTCGAGGTGTCGTGCGAGGGCGAGGAGTTGCGCATCGGCTCCCGGGCGACCGACGAGTTGGATGCCGATCGGCAGTCCGCCCGGGGACCGCCGAGCGAGCGGAACGGAGAGAGCGGGAAGGCCGACGAAAGAGAACGGGATCGTGCAACGCCCCATCGCCGGGTTGATCGGCTCCGTGAGTTCGCCGGTCACGAGCGTCTCGGCGCTGGCCAGCGGCGCATCGCTCGGTACCACCGGAAGGAGCAGGACCTGGTAGCCGGAGAAGAGCTGATCGATGGACGACTGCATCTGCCGACGAAGCAGTCGCACCCGCTCGTAGCCCTGCGGCTCCAACGACGCTCCGGCGATCAGACGGTCCCGCACCACGGAGTCG
>JAFAFN010000281.1 GCA_023423475.1 Actinomycetes bacterium
GGACCCGGCCGGCGAGGCCGACCACCGGTGGTGGGACGGCACCAAGTGGACGACCCACATCAGCTGACCCCAGACTGCCGATGGCAGCCGCGGCGGGACGTCGCAGCAGCCGAAGGGTGAGGTGTGACCGTACTGATCATCGAGTGGAGTGGGCTCGACGGCATCGCCGAAGCCACGCGCTCGTGGTACGTCCAGGGTCGTGAGGTCGGCCGACACTGCACGGTGATCACCACACTCGGCGGCGTGCTCGAGGGTGCCGACGTGGTCGGTATCGAGCGTGGCCGTGCGATCACCGGCTATACGCACCAGGTGGAGCTGGTGCAGCTCGCCGTGGAGTACATCCGCCGCCACACGCCCAAGGTGGTCGTGCTGCAGGGCTACGCGCTGCCGCACGAGGAGCAACGGGTCATCACCGCGGCGCGCGCGGTCGGTGCTCGTGTCGTGCTGGTCGTCTACATGCCGAAGCCGCCGTTCCTGTCGGTGCGCACCTCGGTCGGGCTGCGCAAGCTGCTGCGCAGCGCGGACGTGCTGGTCGCTCATGCCGACAACGTGGCCGCCGAGCTGCGTCCCCGCGGGGATCAGCGGGTGGTGCAGGCGCCGTTCCCGCCCTTCGAGATGTCCGCCGGCTCGTTGGGGTCGCCTTCGACCGACCACCCGGTGCCCGAGCCCGTCGAACAGCAGCTCGTGCTCGATGTCGACGCCGCCTCGAAGTCGGACGTCGCCGGTCTGGTCGACGCGTTCGGCGCCGACGGCTCCTGGTCGGTCGTCGTGCCCGACGCACCACGACACGACGTGGCACTCGCGACGCAGCGGTCCTGGCTCGACACCGTCGGAGCGTCGCGGGCCGCGTTGGTCCCCTCGACGAGTCCGTTCGGGAACGTCATGACGTCGGTCGCGATGGGACTGGGTGTGGTGCCCGTCGTGCGTGACATCGGCGCGCAGGCCGAGCAGATCGGTCGGGGCACCGCCGGCATCCTCGTGCCGGCCGACGCCACGCCTCGTGACTGGGTCGCGCTGTGCGACCAGCTGCGCGACGACGAGTTCGTCGAGGACAAGGTCGCCAAGGGCTTCGACCTGATCGACGAGCAGGCGGCGGCCTTCGCCGCGGCTGCCCGCGACGTCCTGAGCTGAGGGCGTCACGACGCGCCGAACGTCTGCACGTCGACGATCTCGCAGGTGTACGTGGTGTCGAAGTAGTGCTCCCCGAAGGCGTAGCCGTCCACCGTCTCGCCTGGCTGGACGACCTCGATCGGTACGCTGATCGCATCCAGCCGATTGCCCGTCTCGGCGTTGCGACGGATCACATCGACCGCGAAGTTGCTCAAGTCCGATCCGACGTTCTCCACCTCGACGCGAACCCGCTGGGAGCCGTCGTTGGCGCAGTCGGTGATCTTCGCGTTCTCGACGCCGACCGATCCGCCGCCGATGCACGCCGTGGCCGCCATCGAGAGCGCGATGGCGGCCACGGCCATCCCCGACGAGCGAACCGTCGCTCCCCGCTCGCTCATTCCCGACCTCGGTGCATTCTTCTGATTCCTCATGGCGGTGATGGTGGTGTCCGGGTCCGTCAACAGGACATGGGGAGGACTGCCCGTCAGGGGGAGTCCTCCCCATTCGCATCGGGGTCCTCGGTCCGTACGTTCCTCAGCGTGAAGGGAGGGCCTCGCTCCGAGGCTCCGGGAGAGGAAGAGATGCACGACACGTCAGCAACGTCGTTCCACGTCGCGCCCGAGACCGGCGATGAGTGGTCAGGGCGGACCTGGACCGACCGCGATCTCGGGAGCATCTCGGAGGAGATCGATGGCGTCGCCAGTTCGCAGCTCGAGCACTTCGCGAGCCAGCTCGGTCCCGAGTGGATCGCCCAGCTGATCCAGAGCGGGCTGACGTCCCCGGAGCCAGGCCCCTCTCCGGTTCGTCCCAACAGCGTGGCGCCCATGCCGCTGCCGTTCGTGTTGCCGGCGGAACCGTTGCACTGCTTCTCGTCGGTGATCGAGCCGTGGTGGCACGTGCTCAAGCTCCCGGAGGAGCGCCACGCCCCGGTCGCGGTGGCGCCGATCGAGGACTCCGGCGCGAAGGAGGCCCGCCTCTGGTTCAGCACCAAGCTCGGCGGAGCGTTCCAACGCGACACCTTGGTCGGCGAGGGGACGGCTGCCGGCGCCCACCTCGAGGTGATGGACGGTTGGATCGGCCTCTGGGCCCGGCGCCGGTTCGCGTCCCGGAGCGTCGACGGTCCCGGACTCATCGGCTCGTTCGTTCCGGTGTACTCACACGGGCGAGCGCTCGCTTCGAAGGCCTCGGAGCGGTTCGAGGACATCGTCTTCGGCTGCCGTGTCCCGTTCGAGTTCATCCACTCGATCCAGTTCGACCAGTGGTACTTCGCCGATCAGGGCGGCCCCTCGCTGGAGCGGTCCACAAGCGGTTGATGCAGGAACGCGGCTTCGCTCGCCCGAAGCAGTTCCGCCTCCGCCTGAACGTGCACGACGGTTGGACCTGGCACCGCCTCGACCTGATCGGCGACGGACCCCATCTCGATCACGAGGCACGACTGCCGGAGTTCTTCGCCTGGATGGTCCAGTGGGTGGCCCACCATCGGGCGCAGGCGAGCGATGTGAGTGATGAGGAACGTGACGAGCTCGGCCGAATCGCCAGTGGAGCGACGGACTTCGAGCTGACCGAGCACCGCGCCGAGCGGGGGCACTGCGTGTCGCGCTCGCTGCTCATGCCGGGTGCCCGACCGGTCAGCGTGGAGCTGGCGTCGTGAGCCCGAGGACGACACGACGGGCGCTCGCCGCTGCGGCGGTCGTGGCACTCATGCCCTTGGTCGGTTGCGGACTGCTCAGCAGCGCAGAGTTCGACGAGGGTGACTGGGTGATGGCGCAGTCCGGAGTCTTCAACGACGATCTCGATCCGGGCGACTGCACGAAACCCGTCGAGCCGTTGAGCTCCGACGGCGTGCCGTACCGCGTCGGGGCAGTGCTCGACGGAACCGGAGCGTCGTGTTCCTCGGCCTTGGAGGAGTGGGAGGTCGAGTTCTCCCACGAGCCAGATGGCGTCACCTACTGCTTGGTGGGTCGCACGGTCGTGGTGTCGTCGTTGCGCCGCCTGGATCGAGAGTCGTCGGTCGACGAGGACACCAGCGACCCGGCCGCCGACGACTTCACCGGGGACGGTGCGCCGCCCGAGTGCATCGAGGCCGCCATCGCTGAGGAGCCACCACCCGACGGGTGCGAAGGGTACGGGCTCAGCTACCCCTGATCGAAGCGCTCGCACTCTTTGATCAAACTGCTAGCGTTGTGCGACATGGCGACGCTCTATCTCCGCAACGTCCCGGACGAGGTCGGCGAGCGGCTGGGTCGGCTCGCAGCGCGTGAAGGCATGTCGGTCTCGGCGTTCGCAGTGAAGGAGCTCTCCCGGCTGTCCCGTCGGGCCGACAACCCGGCTCTCTTGTCTGCGTTGCCGGACCTGGATGTCGCCGCAGGGTCGGTCGTCCGCGATCTGGACGAGGGGCGCGCCGAGCGGTGATCGTTCTGGATGCGTCTGCGGCCGTGCTCGGTCTGCTCAATGACGGCGAGGCCAGAGCCGTCCTTCGGAGCGACGCGATGATCTGCCCGCATCTCGCCGACTCACAGATCGTCCACGCGATCAGGTCGCAAGTGCTCCGGGGTGAGGTCGGGGCGGCCGATGCGACCCGAGCAATCGAGACATGGGGGCGTCTCGGCATCGAGCGCGTCGGGGTGACCGGACTCCTCGGTCGCATCTGGGAGCTGCGCGACAACCTGAGCGCCTACGACGCGAGCTACGTCGCGGTGGCCGAGTCGCTGTCCATGCCGCTCGTCACCGCCGACGGGCGACTGGCTCGAGCGCCCGGACCTCGATGCACCATCACGGTCGTCCGCCGCTGACCGGCTGGCGACTGGCTCGAGCGTGTTGGTGGGAGTCGGGTCCTCATCGACATCCCTTGTCGATGAGGACCCCTATGTCCTGGGGGAGCGGCATGGCTGCGTCGCGCCGTTAGCCTGAACCGATGGATCCCGAGGTCGCGCCCGACGTGCCGAGGCGCCGCGCCACCACGGCGACGGCGCCGCTGGTCACCGTGTTGGTCCCGGCCCGCAACGAGGCCGCCGACATCGGTCGCTGCCTGGACGCGATCGTCGCCCAGGACCTGCCAGCCGAGCTCGTCGAGGTCATCGTCGCCACCGCGGACTCCACCGACGACACCGCCGTCATCGCGAAGGAGCGTCTCTCGGACGCCGGGTTCGATCGCGTCGAGATCCTCGCCGGTGGTCCCGGCTCGACCCCGGTCAACCTGAACGCCGGACTCGCCGTCGCGACGGGTGAGTACCTGTGCCGCGTCGATGCCCGCTCGATCATCCCCAGCGACTACGTGCGCCGCTGCGTCGAGGTGCTCAGGTCCCGCCCCGACGTCGCCGTGACCGGCGGCGCCCAACGGGCCGTCGCACGCGACGAGTCACCCAACGCCGTCGGCATCGCCCGGGCGCTCAACAACCGCTGGGGCATGGGTCTGTCCAAGTACCGCAGCGGCGCGCCATCGGGTCCGACCGACACCGTCTATCTGGGCGCCTTCCGCACACAGGAGCTGCGCGACGCGGGCGGCTGGGACGAGCGATTCGCCACCAACCAGGACTTCGAGCTCAACCGGCGCATGGGCCGGCGCGGGCTGGTCTGGTTCGAGTCCGGCCTCGACGTCGAGTACCTGCCGCGCCGCACCGTCGCCGAGCTGTTCCGGCAGTACCGCCGGTTCGGTTCGTGGAAGGTCGTCTACTGGTCGACCACCGACGACCCGCCCCGGCCGCGCCAGCTGCTGCTGCTCGCGGCTGCGCCCGCCGCGCTCGTCGCGACGCTCGGCTGGCTGCGGCTGCCGACCCGCACGAAGACGGCCGCCGCGGTGACGGCGCTGAGCGCCGCTGCGGTGATCGAGGACCGCGGCACCCGCCCCGGTGGACACCCGTTGGCTGCTCGGGCGGTCGGCATCGCCGCGTCGGGCGCGGTCGCACTCGGCTGGAGCGTCGGCGCGTGGGGAGCGCTGGGCTCCAAGCTGGTCCGCCGCAGGTGATGAAGCTCAGCGCACGAGCCGGGGGAGTGGCGACTCCGCTCGCCGCGAGCCGACTGGTCGATCAGTCCGTGCTCGGCCTCGCCTCGCTGCTGCTCGCACGGGTGCTCGGTCCGGACGCCTTCGCACCGATCGCCACGCTGTTCGTCGTCAACTCCCTCGCCATCCAGGTCTCGGACTTCGGGCTCGGCTTCGCGATCTACCGCACCGACCCCGATGAGCGCTTCGCCCAGTCGTCGCTGACCCGCCTGCGCGGCACGAACTCGTTCGTGTTGGTGGTGACGTTGGTCGTCGGCGCGCTGATCGGCGGGACCGTCGGCCTGCTCGTCGCCACCGGCGGCGCGATGTGGATGCTCTCGGGCGAGTCGTACGTCCGCAAGGCCGCCGCGCTGAAGTCGGGACACACCCGATCCGTGGTCACCGCCGAGATCGCCGCGTCGCTCGTCTTCGCCGCCGCGATCGCGGCGACGTTGCTGGCCGACTCGCCGACCTGGGCGGTCGCCCTCGCGCTGGTGGCGAAGCTCGCCGTCGAGCTCGCCCTGGTGCGCGGCTGGCAGGGTGTCTTCGCACCGGTCGGCCTGCCGGGTCGGGCGGGGGCGGAGTGGCTCGGACAGATCACGACGTTCCTGGTCGCCAACGTCGACTACGCGCTGATCGGCTGGCTGCTCGGCCCCGTCGCCCTGTCGGTCTACGTCATCGCCTTCCGGTTGGCGTCGGTCATCCCTGCGTTCATGGCGACGCCGATCACGCAACGGGCGTTCCTCGAGCTCGCGGCGACCGCGCCCGCAGAGCGTGCACCGATCTCGCGCTCGTTGCTGCGACAGATCACCCTGCTCGGCCTGGTCGGTGCGGTGGGACTGCTCGTCGCCGCGCCGGTGCTGCCGTGGCTGCTGGGCGGCGACTGGGACGAGGTCATGCCGATCATGGCGATGCTCGCGTTCGCGGTCCCGTGGCGGCTGCTGTTGGGCACGACCGTCGCGCAGGCACTCGTCGCGGGTGCAGCACGGGAGTTGGTCGTCGCCGAGATGTGGCGCCTCGTCGTCACCGCCGCCGCCGTCGCCCTCGGTGCCATGGCAGGACTGGTCCCTGCGGCTGCCGCGGTGGCCGCGGCCACGATCCTCACGATCTCGGTCGAGCACCGCTGGTCCTCACGCCGCTGCGGCATCGAACCCGATGCGCGAGTGCTGGCGGTCGGGTGCGTCGTGGCCGCCGGGCTCGGCATCGCCGGCCTGCTCGCGGCCTGACGCCCGCTGCCGCCCGGACCGTCAGCTCAGCGTCGGCGGAAGAACGCGCACAGGTGGTACGGGTGCTTCTCGTGGGGGAGGAAGCGTCGACCGAGTCGGTAGACACTCGCTCGCAGCGAGCTGGTGCCCGGCGATGTGCGCGTGGGGATGTCGTCCGGCGACGGCACGACGCGCAGTCCGCCAGAAGAGGGAGCGGCGGCGCCCGCGCTGAACTCGTAGCGCTTGCCGCACTGCGGGCAGCTCGGCGAACCTGGCCGGACGAGCAGCCCCCGCCGTTCCATCAGCAGGCGCGCCGGGCGCGGGTAGATCGGCTGGTGCGGTCCGACCTCGACCACCTGTTCGACCCGGAACTGGTCGAACA
>JAFAFN010000291.1 GCA_023423475.1 Actinomycetes bacterium
TGTTCGACCAGGTGGGCCATGCGGGCGAGCTGCGTGTCGGCACCGACCTTCGTCGCCCGCACCACCAGTCGACCGCCGACGTCGACGGTCGCGCCGACCACGGCGTCGCCCGGGCCGACCTCGACCGGCAGCGACTCGCCGGTGAGCATGCTGGCGTCCACCGCCGAGCTGCCCGAGACGACGATGCCGTCGGTCGCGATCTTCTCGCCTGGTCGGACGACGAACTCGTCGCCGACGACGAGCTGGTCGCTCGCGACGCGCTGCTCGACCCCGCCGCGCAGGACCGAGACGTCCTTGGCCCCGAGCTCGAGCAGGGCACGCAGCGCCGCCCCTGCACGTCGCTTCGAGCGCTGCTCGAAGTAGCGACCGGCGAGCACGAACATGGTCACTCCGGCGGCGACCTCGAGATAGATGTTGGCCGCGCCGTCCGACGGGCCGACGGTGAGCTCGAAGCCGTGGGTCATGCCGGGCTCGCCGGCGGTGCCGAGGAACAGCGCGTAGAGCGACCACAAGTACGCCGAGATGGTGCCCACCGAGATCAGCGTGTCCATGGTGGCGGCGCCGTGGCGCAGGTTGATCCACGCGGCACGGTGGAACGGCCACGCCGCCCAGACGATGACCGGCGAGGCGAGCGTCAGCGAGAGCCACTGCCAGTACTCGAACTGCCATGCCGGCACCATCGCCAGGACGATGACCGGCACCGAGAGCACGACCGCACCGACCAGCCGCTGTCGCAGCGCGACCAGCTCCGGATCGTCGGCATCCTCGTCGTCGTCGGCCGACGTGGTGCTCGTCGCTGCCGGCAACGACGCGTGGTAGCCCGTCTTCTCGACCTCGGCGATGAGTGTCGCGACGTCCACGCCGGCGTCGGTCGTGACGTTCGCCTTCTCGGTCGCGTAGTTGACCGTCGCCTCGACGCCGTCGAGCCGGTTCAGCTTCTTCTCGATACGCATCGCGCACGACGCACAGGTCATGCCGTCGATGTCGAGCACGACGTCGGTCGGTGCAGCCGCGGAGGTCTCGGTCCCGACGCTCATGATCCGTCGCCCTCGTGCGAACCGCCGTGGGCCGGGGTGCCCCCGTCGCCCTGCGTCGTCGGCACGTGCTCCGTCTCGTTCGTGCTGCGTGTCCAGTCGTCGACGACGCGCTGGGGCACCACGGCACCCGCGATCGCGTACGACGCACCGAAGAGCAGGACCAGGCCGACCAGGAAGGTCACGAGCCTGGCGGGCGCGTTCATGACACCCGCTCGGCGGCGTAGCCCGCCTCGTCGACGGCTGCCACGACCGCGGCGTCGTCCAGCTCGGCGGCGCTCGAGATCACCAGTCGGCCGGTCGACGCGCTGACCTGGACCGACTCGACGCCGTCGAGCGCCCCGACCTCTTCCGCGACCGCTGACTCGCAGTGACCGCAGCTCATCCCGCTCACCTGGTACTCGGTCGTGGCCATGTCGACTCCGTTCATCCGCTCGATCGACGCCGTTCCTGCGTCACTTCATTGATACCCCATGGGGGTATACCGATCAAGTGGTCGGAGGCCTGGTCGTACGGCACACCAGGCGGCAACCGCCCTCGCGCGGATCGACGACGTCGAGCCGCTCGACGGCCAGGCCACCGACGACGTCGGCGACACCTCGGGCGATGCCGAGGTGCAGCCCGCACACGGTCGCCTGGTCGGCCAGCACCGCCGAGACGAAGGGACATCGCCCGAGCACCAGCTCCACGACGTCCCCCTCGCGATGCACCCGTGGAGCGAACCCCTGCCGTGCCATCTCGTCGACCAAGGCGTCGACAGGGCCACGCGCATCGGCCGACGTGATACCTGCGGCACCCTCGCGATGCCCGACGACCTCGGCAGCGTCGCCGGTGCGGAGGACCTCGGCCAACAGGACCGACAGCCGCTCGTATGGATCGACACCGCCCCACCGGTCCGCGGCGTCGGGGGTCACCACGTACTCGAGCCGGGGTCGACCGCGCCCCGCTGGCGGCGCCGTCGACCGGTCGACCAGCTCGGCGTCGACGAGCCGCTGCAGGTGCTGGCGGATCGCGTTGTGGTGCAGTCCGAAGTGGTCGGTCAGCTCCGTCACGCCGACAGGGGCAGTCGCGGTGCGCAGGTACTCGAAGATCCGGTGACGCGTGGCCGTCCCGAGCGCGTTCGCCTGTTCCTGCAGCGTGGTGGGCATCGTTCGACCCGACCGGTCGACGCATCTGGTCGGACTCGTCGGGCCCGATTGATGCTAGCGAACGGTGGAGATATTCGACGGGGGCGGACGGACACGGAGCGGTCGATAGCGTGCCCGACACGACCTCCCCCGAGGCACGACCGGACGACACGAGGTGCAGCGATGAAGTCACAGTTCGACGACGAGGGATTCGAGTTCGACCGTCGCATCCTGCTGGGCGGAGCTGCCCGAGGGCTGACCGACGTGGGCGAGGTGCTCGTCACCCTCGACGCCGTCACCGACGGGGACCACGAGTCGTGGATCACGGCGTTCAGCGCGCTCGGGGACCGGATCCGCACGCAGGCAGAGGCGAGCGCGTCGGCGACGCGGACCGCGAGCGCGCGGTCCGCCCACCTGAGGGCCAGCAGCTACTACGCGACGGCTGCGTCGCACGCGGTGGGCACCGGCGACGCGACGCGCATGCGGAAGCTCTGGGACCAGCACCGGGACTGCTGGGATGCGGCGGTCGCCTCGTTCGATCCCCCGGTCGAGAAGGTCGCGATCCCGTACGAGGGCACGACGCTCGAGGGGTACTTCTGCCACGCAGCGCCGGGTACCCTCGCCGAGGGCGCAGCAGTGGCCCGTCCGACCGTGATCCTGAACAACGGCAGCGACGGACCCGTGTGCGACATGTGGGGATCGGGCGCTGCCGGTGCGGTCGAGCGCGGCTGGAACGCCCTCATCTTCGACGGTCCGGGCCAGGGCGCCGCCCTCTTCCGCCAGCAGCTCACCTTCCGTCCGGACTGGGAGGCCGTCATCACACCGGTGGTGGACCACCTGCTCACGCGCAGCGATGTCGACGCCGACCGGATCGCTCTGAGCGGTGTCAGCCAGGCCGGCTACTGGGTGCCAAGGGCCGCGAGTCGTGAGCACCGGCTCGCCGCGGTCATCGCTGATCCCGGCGTCATGCGGGTCGGCGATTCGTGGACCTCGCACCTGCCCGACATGATGATCGAGCTGCTCGACAAGGGCGACAAGGCCGACTTCGATGCCTTCATGGACGGGGCCATGAAGGACTCCCCCGCCACCGCCGCGGAGCTGAAGTGGCGCATGACGCCGTACGGCACCGACTCCTACTTCGACGCCTACACCGCGGCCAGGGCGATGACCCTCACCGCGGAGGACCTCGCGGCGATCACCTGCCCGGTCCTCATCACCGCGCCCGACCACGAGCAGTTCTGGCCGGGTCAGTCCCAGCAGATGCAGCAGGCGATCTCCGGGTCCACGTTGCTCGCGTTCACCGAGGCGGACGGCGCCGACTGGCACTGCGAGCCCACCGCGCGCCTGGCGCGGGACGAGCTCACGCTCGATTGGCTCGCCTCGGTCTTCGACGCGATCACCTGAACGGGTTTCCTTCGCAGGGGAACGCTTCCCTCGCGCACGGGTTACGGTGACCTGACCGTCGTCGCCCAGCGTGCAGGGAGAACCGATGCGCCCGACCTCCAAGCTTGCCCACCGATCGATCGCGGCCGTCTCGATCGGTCTGGTGACACTGGGGGTGCTGCCCGCCGCGGTGCCGTCCGCCTCGGCCGCCGAGATCCAGGTCGAGGGCTGCGAGCTCGACGGCGAGCCCACCGAGGCGACCGTCGAGACCGACGATCTCGGCCCCTATGACGGCGGCTGGTACGCCCTCGTCGACATGACCGGCACGCCGATCGACCACAGCATCCCGCTGGGCGCCAGCGCGACCACCCCGGTGTGCGTGCTCCCCGTCGACGGCACCACGCTGGACTCCTCCCGTGCGACGTGGGCGTACTGCACCCAGCCCGAGACACCTGCCCCCGGCCACAGCCCGTGTGTCGAGGACGCCATGTTGCCCGGCACCTCACCGTTCACGGCCGATCAGAACACGCTCGCCGCCTACATCATCGCCGAGCAGGTCGCGAGCCCCTGGACCACCACCGAGAACCTGCAGGAGACCCAGGACATGGTCTTGTGCATCACCGCCGGTGTGGAGCCCGACCTCCCGGGACCGGAGACCTGCGAAGAGCTCGTCGACCTCCTGTCGCTCGCGGTCCTCCCGAACCTCGTACGAGACGACAGCACGCTCGAGGTGACCGCCACCTCGACCGCGAACAGGTTCTCGATCACGTCGTCGCTGCCGAACCTCGGGCTGCGGACGAACAACGGATCGTCGATCGCACTCTGCCCGGGACAGAGCGGCGCCGCGGTCTGGCCGATCCCGGCCTTCGTCGTTCCCGGGGCCGCCAGCCTCGATCTCGTTCCCGGCACCGTCGTCGAGGTGTGCACCAGCGGCGGCGACGGCTCGGCGACCACGCTCAGCGCGTCGTCGATCATGGGTCGGTTCGAGATCGGCTCGTTCATCGGCGCCACCGGGCCGGCACCGACCACCCAACCGTGTGCGATCTTCCTGACCGACACCGCCTTCGGCGAGCGTCTGGTTGCGTCCGCGACCTCGGCCGTGGCACCGGTGACGACCACGACCCCGTCCTCACCGACGGCCGCGACGACCACGGCGCCCCGTGCTGCGCCGAAGTCACTCGTCTTCGCCGGCTGAGCGAAGGACGGATGGAGCGGGACGAGCTCACGCTCGATCGGCTCGCCTCGGTCGTCGACGCGATCTCCTGAACGGGTTTCCTTCGCAGGGGAACGCTTTTCCCGCGCGCTCGTTACCGTGAGCGACTCGAAGAGGGAGACGGAACACATGCGCACATCCTCCGGACTGCTCCATCGACTGCTCGCTGCCGTCGCCATCACGCTGGTCGCACTGGGGGTCTTGCCCGGCGCCGTGCCGTCCGCGTCGGCCGCGGAGATCCAGGTCGAGGGCTGTGAGCTCGACGGTGAGCCCACCGAGGCGACCGTCGAGACCGACGATCTCGGACCCTACGAGGGCGGCTGGTACGCCCTCGTCGACATGACCGGCACGCCGATCGACCACAGCTCGCCACTCGGTGGACTCTCGACCACTCCGGTGTGCGTGCTGCCTGTCGCCGACGGAACACTCGACTCGTCACAGGCGACGTGGGCGTTCTGCACCCAGCCCGAGGCGCCCGCACCCGGGCACAGCCCGTGCGTCGAGGACGCCATGCTGCCCGGCACCTCGCCCTTCACCGAGGAGCAGAACACGCTCGCCGCGTACATCATCGCCGAGCAGGTCGCGAGCCCCTTCACCACGACCGAGGACCTGGAGGAGACCCAGGACATCGTGCAGTGCATCACCGCCGGCGTGGAGCCGGAGATCCTCGGCCTGGAGTCCTGCGAAGAGGTCATCGACCTCCTCACGATCGCGGTCATCCCGAACCTTGTGCAGGACGACAGCACGCTCGAGGTGACGGCGAGCTCGACACCGAACCGGTTCTCGGTGACCTCGTCGCTGCCGAACCTCGTGCTCAGGACGAACAACGGGTCCGACATCGCGCTCTGCCCGGGCCAGACCGGCCCGGAGATCGTCGAGTTCCCTCCGGAGCTGGAGATCGAGTTCGCGTACCTCACCGCGGAACCCGGCACCGTGGTCGAGGTGTGCACCAGCGGCGGCGACGGTGGACCGACGGCCCTCGGGTCCTCGTCGATGATGCCCCGCCTCGAGATCGGCTCGTTCATCGGCGCCGAAGGGCCGTCCGCTGCTGCGGAGCCCTGCGCGATCTTCCTGACCGACACCACCATCGGGGACTACCTGGTGGCGGCCGCGACCTCAACCGTGGCGCCGACCACGACCACGACGACCACCGCCCCGACGTCCCCCACCACCACGACCACGACGCCGTCGAGGCAGCGGGTCGCCCCGAAGCCGCTCGCCTTCGCTGGCTGATCGGGCAGTGTGGAGGGCAGAGGTGATCGCCACATGACCACGAACGACATGACCGTCGTCGACGTCCCCGAACGACAGCGGTTCGAGCTGCGACGCGATGGCGAGGTGCTCGGCTACGCCGAGTACCGAGACATCGGCGGCGACGTCGTCGAGATGCCCCACACCGTCATCTCACCCGCGCATCGGGGCGAGGGCCTGGGCGACGTCCTCGTCGCCGGGGCGGTCCAGCAGCTGCACGATCGCGACCTCGGCATCGTGCCCACCTGCTGGTTCGTGGCCGACTACCTGCAGCGACACCCCCTCTGACCTACCGGACGGCGTCGCTCAGAAGATCGAGTCGACGTCGTTCGCCACGATGTGGTCCATGTTGCGCTCGGCGAGCGCAGCGATCGTCAGCGACGGGTTGGCGCAGGCGGTCGAGCCGGGGATGAGCGCACCGTCGTTCACGTAGAGGCCGCGCTGTCCCAG
The DNA here is from genome assembly GCA_023423475.1 of Actinomycetes bacterium. GTDB lineage: Bacteria > Actinomycetota > Acidimicrobiia > Acidimicrobiales > Microtrichaceae > JAFAFN01. The sequence continues at coordinate 6,459 of JAFAFN010000291.1, forward strand.
CACGCGGCCGTGACGATCGGTGACCTTGTCGATCACCGCGCCGCCGAGCGGATGGAACGTCGTCGGGTCGTCCGCGGTCATGTCGATCGCGCCGATCGCTCCGGCGGCGCGACTCAACGCCGTCACCCGGCGACGTGCCTCGGCCATCGCCGGGCCGTGCGCGTCCGGAGGGAACCTCAGCCGCACCTGATCCCGAGCGGCGTCGTAGCTGAAGCGGCCGTGACCGTCGGGGATGAAGATCCCGATGGTCTCCATGACGTTGGCCTCGAAGGGCAGCGGGATGCCGGCGAAGATGATCGTGAGCGGCCCGTTCGGGTTGTCCCAGTCGAGCGACGCCATGTTCGCCGGCCCGCCCTGCATCGTGCCCATGGGCGTGGACAGCAGCTGGGTCGTCAGCAGGTCGCCGTTGGTCGACCACCACTGCCCCACGTCGTCGGGCAGGTCGGGGATGTCGCCGCGCCCCGCCGCACGCACCAGGAGCTTCGTGGTGTTGGGCGACCCGGCGCACAGGAACACGGCATCCGCGGTGAGCTCGACGTGCTCGTGCACCACGCCGTCGGTGTCGAGCCGGTCGGTCGACACCACCCAGCGGCCCGCGTCGTCACGGCGCAGCTGCTCGACACGGTGAAGGGCCAGCAGCTCGACGTGACCGGTCGCCTCGGCGGCGGGCAGGTAGTTGGTGTCGAGGGACCGCTTCCCGGGACCGTTGACGCCGTAGATCACGTCGCCGGTCGAGATGACGGGCGGCTTCTCACCCCTGAGCTCCTGGCGCACGACGTCCCAGTCGATGGGCATGGGGACGCCCTTCGCGTCGGGCAGCCCTGCGGTGCGCACGTGCTCGGCGAAGCGACGGCTCGAGGAGTACTGCGGCGAGGCGAGCACGTCGTCGGGGATCGGTGTCGCGCCGAGCCGTTCACGCACGAGCGGGTACCAGCGCTGGTCGAACTCCTCGTAGTCGAGAGAGTCGGGCATCACCCGGTCGAAGAGATCGCCACGGGGCTGCACGGACATCCCGTGGTACGGCAACGAACCGCCGCCGACGGCCGCTGCGCACACGACGTCCATCCCGTCGCCGTGGATGCGCTCGAGCATCCCGGTGTAGGGCTTCCAGGGCAGCGACGGGATCAGGTTCCCGGCAGCGGTGTTGCCGGAGTCGAGCCACGACACTCGGCGGTCCGGGGCGAACATCGTCGGAAACGCCCCGTAGGTCCCGCTCGCCCAGCGACGGCCACGCTCCACGAGGGTGACGTCGACTCCCCGCTGCGCCAGGCGCAGCGCGGTGATGGATCCGCCGAAGCCCGTCCCGATGACGACCACCCGACGACGCTCGCTGCGCACCGTCGGCACCACCGGTGCTGGCGCGCAGGCCACGATCAAGCCGCTGCCGATCGCTGCGAGTCCGCCGCCCAGGAAGCCGCGCCGCGTCACCTTCGTCGTGTCCACCATGATCCCTCCGCCACTCCGCCGCTCGGCCGGGTCCGCCACGGTCCCGATCGCGGCCGCATGGTAGTCCGGAGCGTTGGACTACTGTCCAACGATGGCCGAACTCGAGACGCTGAAGGTGTCCCACGACGACGGAGTGGCGACGGTGACCCTCGCCCGACCCGAGGTCCGGAACGCGATCAACCAGAAGATGCAGGACGAGCTGCGAGAGCTGTGGCGCTCGTTCCGCTACGACGACGACGTGCGCTGCATCGTGCTCGCGGCAGAGGGCCACTCTTTCTGCACCGGCATCGACCGTGCCGAGGCGATCTCGGACGAGAACAACGCGGCGATGGCCGCCGGCAAGTACCCCGGCTATCCGACGCCGTGGATGTACGACGACCCGGGCCGCGACGTCGGCCCCAAGGCGTGCGACCTCTGGAAGCCGGTGATCGCCGCCGTGCAGGGCATCGCCTGTGGTGGCGCGTTCTACATGCTGGGCGAGACCGAGTTCATCATCGCGTCGGACGACGCGACGTTCTTCGACCCGCACGTCACCTACGGCATGACCGCCTCGTTCGAGCCCATGCAGATGCTCTCGAAGATGCCCTTCGGCGAGGTCATGCGCATGTCGCTCATGGGCGTGCACGAGCGCCTCTCCGCGCAGCGTGCACACGAGATCGGACTCGTCTCCGAGGTCGTCCCCCGCGACGAGCTGCTCGAACGTGCCGGGTGGGCCGCACGGGTCATCGCCGACTCCCCGGCGCTGGCCATCCAGGGCACGATGCGCGCCATCTGGACAGCCCGTGAGCTGTCGCGTGCGCAGGCCATCGACATGGCCAACCTCTTCACCCGCATCGGCAACGACGCCGAGGCGTTCGCCGAGGGTCAGGAGCGCTTCGCCTCGGGACAGCGTCCGGAGTGGCGCACCCGCTGACCGACGGGTCGGTCGTCGGTCAGTCGATGTCGACCTCGATCACCGAGGCCAGACGCTGCAGGCCACCGCGGATCATCGTGGCGTAACCGTCGTCACCGAGCAGGGAGACGGCGGCGCGCCCTGCGTCGAGCTGACGACGAGCGTCGGAGAGCCGGCCGAGACGCCAGTAGCCGTCGCACAGGTTGAGGTGGAGGCTCGGCGCGAGCACCCCTGCATCTTCGATGCCGATGGGCGCCAGGTCGGTCGCACCGATCCACGCGAACTCCGACAGCGCACGCTCGTCCCACTCGACCTCGTCGAGGACGTCCGGCTCGAGGTCGGCCAAGTAGTGCGCCAAGACGCAGCGCTGCGCGTGGTCGTCGTCGTCGGTCGCCGCCCAGCACATCGCCAGCTCTGCGCGTCCGGTCACGGGGTCGACCCCCTGCGCCAGCGCGATCGCCGAGACGATGCGATCCCATGTGGAGGTCACGCCTCCCGCCTTCCCGATCCCTCAGGTCCTGTGACGTCGAGACGTCGTCGAACAGCATGCCGCGCCGGTGGGACACCGACACCGAATCCCCCTGGTCAGCCGGTCTCGGGATGCCCCTGACGCTCCCGAGCGGGAGCACCCGCTGACTCGTCCTCGAAGCGGGCCGCAGCGTCGTCGCCGTCGCCCTCCTCACTCACCAGTCGCTCGGCGAGCTCACGGTCCTGGTCGACCGCCTGCCCGAAGGACTTGTCCTCGTAGCCCGGCCGGTCGTACTTGGCGTCGGGGTCGGTGCCCGTCGGCGTATCGGTACCAGCTGCGGTCGTGCGTGTCGTTGGTTCGGCCATGACATCAGGGTTCCCCCCACCGCGGCCGCTGAAACCGACCGAGCCCGAAGCCGTCACTCCCGGGTGGTCGCCGACGCTCCGCTGTCGGTCTCGAATCCGTGCTTCACCCCCCACACGGCTGCTTGCACGCGGTTGTCGAAACCGAGTTTGCGGTAGAGCGTGCGGATTCGGCTCTTCAGCGTGTTCGGGCTGATGTACAGGCGTGTCGCGATGGCCTCGTTGTCGTAGCCCTGGGTGATCAGGGCGAGGACCTCTGCCTCACGTTCGGTGAGGTCGTCGAGCTGGCCCGGCCAACGCCGGTCGTCGACCCGTTGCCGCTCGGGCGGAGGGCTCACCACGACCTCGCCGCGGGCGACGCGCTCGATCGCATCGGCGAGCTGTGCTCCGGTCAGCGACTTGGAGAGGTACCCGGCCGCGCCGAGGCCCTTCGCAATGGCGATCAGCTCCGGATCGAAGTTCGAGGTGTACACCGCGACGCACACGGCACGTGGCTCGCCGAGTGCTCGTTGCACGTCGCCGACGTGGACCTCTCCGGTGCCGAACACGTCGAACAACAGCACGTCGACCGGTACGGAGGGACTCTCGTCGGCGAGCAGCTCCACGACCTCGATCCGGTCCTCGAACTCGGCGAGCATCGCAGCCACACCTCTGACCACCACCTCGTAGTCGTTCTCGATCGAGACACGGACGCGCACCTCGCTCATCGAACCTCCCTGACTCGGCGGTGGATCCGCAGTACGGCGTACGGCGGATCCGTACCCGATCCGGTCCTGGTTCAGTCCTGGCGCACGCCGCCGTCGAGGACGGGCACCGTGGATCGCCCGATGGCGATCCGTCGGATCATGCCGTCGGAGTCGAAGAGCTCGTCGTCGAGGTGCATGGGGACGCCCGACGGCGCTGCCACGACGACCTCGACCGCACGTGACCCGCCGAGGAGCTCCAGCGCGGAGCCGTCGTAGGTTCCGACGATCGTCGACCGGAGCAGCTCACGGGACGCCTCGGTGATGCAGACCACGTCGAGTCGACCGTCGTGAGGGTTCGCCGAGGGCGCCACCGGCAGGATCGGTCCGACGGTCGGCACGTTCATCACCTCGACGGCGAGGTACTGACCCGATCGGTCCTCGCCATCGATGACCACGGTCCAGTGGATCGCCTCGGCACGCTCGAGCAGGTCCAGCAGGTGATGGCGACCGTGCTCGTTGCCGTCCTCGACCACCTGGTCCGCCCCGTCCGCGGAGGCGATGGCGGCAGCGACGAACCCTCCGCCGTAGGACTCGACGAACGCGTGACGGTCGCCCTCGGATTCGACGTCCGCCACGTCGAAGTCCACCGGCCGACGTTCACATGCCCAGCTGTCGATCTCCGTCCATGGATCGTCGACATCCAGGCCGAGCGAGCGAGCGATGTTGTTCGCTGTGCCGAGTGGCAGCACCGCGACCGAGCACTCCGGCGCGTGCTCGGCCCGCGCGATCACGGTCAGCACCTCACGGACCGTTCCGTCGCCTCCGGCGACCACCAGCAGATCGGGCGATGAGGACCGCGCGCTGCCGAGCCAGTCGTCGTCCCGGTCGACCAAGGTCACCGAGTGGCCGCGGTCGGTGGCCACCCGCTCGATCTCGTCGCCCTCCGAGCCGTCCCCGGCGGAAGGGTTGTGCACGATCAGGAGCTCCACGGATCAGGTCCGATCGACGGCCGGGAACGGTTGGTCCATGGCTCCGAGATCGCTCGAGGGACGCTCACCGAGCGGCTCGAGCACGCTGACCGTCGCACAGCCGTCGCGCAGCAGCGCGACGTCGGTACCATCGTCAGCACGCTCCTCCGGGGCCGAGTAGCGCATGGTCACGTAGCCCTCGCCGATCTCGGTCACGTTGACGGTCACCGCTCCGAAGGGGGCGAGACGTGCGGGGCGGATGCCGAGCAGCAGATGGCGAGGCACGTCGGGGATGTTGACGTTGAGGACGAGTCCGGGGTGTCGGTCCCACTCGGGTCCCCCGAGCACCGTCCGCACGACCTCGGCGACGGTCGACCAGTTCGTGCCGTGCCCGGTCGTGTCCAGTGAGAACGCGATCGTCGGGATGCCCTGGGTGGCGGCCGTCAGGGCGGCGCCGACCGTCCCGGAGTGGAGCACGGCGTGACCGGTGTTCGGGCCGTGGTTCACGCCTGACAGCACCACGTCCGGCACGACCCCGAACGCGCCGCTCATCGCCGATCGCACGATGAACGCAGGAGCCGCCTCCATCGAGACGCAGCGACCTCGGACGCCGGCGACCTCGGCGGACTCGACGAGCAACCGTCCGTCCCTCTCGACCGCGGTCAGCGACGCGCTGGCGCCGCTGCTGTCCCAGGACGGCGCAGCCACCAGCACCTCGAGCCCGACCTCCTCGGCACACGCGGCGAGCACCCGGATCCCGGTGCTGGCGATGCCGTCGTCGTTCGTGATCAGCGCGAGCACGGCAGCGCCGCTCGAACGGTCCCGCCGCCGGACGTCATCGTTGCGCCGCGGTCCGGGTCGAGCGGGCAGCCGAGCCAGCAGCCTTCTTGGTGGAACCTGCCGCCTTCTTCGCCGTTCGACCGGTCGTCGTCGCCGCCCGCTTCGCCGTCGCTCGGGTCGACGCTGCACCCTTCTTCGCGGAGGTCACAGCGCCCGACGCTCCGGAGCTCGCTGCCCCGGCCGTGCTCCGCGCCCCCTTCGCCGCGGTGCGGGCGGTGTGCTTC
>JAFAFN010000403.1 GCA_023423475.1 Actinomycetes bacterium
GGGATGCCGTCGATCTTCGTGTCGAGCTGGAGCGCCGTGATGAACTCCGACGTGCCGGCGACCTTGAAGTCCATGTCGCCGTAGGCGTCCTCGGCGCCGAGGATGTCGGTCAGCGTGACGTACTGGCCGTCCGCGTAGATGAGGCCCATGGCGATGCCGGCGACGGGCGCCTTGATCGGCACACCGGCGTCCATGAGGGACAGGGTCGAGGCGCAGACCGAGGCCATCGACGACGAGCCGTTCGAGCCGAGCACCTCGGAGACGAGGCGGATCGTGTACGGGAAGTCCTCGAGCGAGGGCACCACGGGGAAGACCGCGCGCTCGGCGAGCGCACCGTGGCCGATCTCACGACGCTTCGGGCCGCGCATGAAGCCCGGCTCGCCCGTCGAGAACGGTGGGAAGTTGTAGTGGTGCAGGTAGCGCTTCCGGGTGATCGGGTCGATGCCGTCGATCATCTGGTCCATCTTCGCCATGCCCAGGGTGGCCACGTTGAGGACCTGGGTCTCGCCACGCTGGAACAGGCCGGTGCCGTGCGCCGTCGGGAGCACGCCCACCTCGGCCGACAGCGGACGCAGGTCGGAGAGTCCACGACCGTCGATGCGTGCGCCCTCGGCGACGATGCGCGAGCGGACGGTGGCCTTCGACAGCGAGCGGAAGGCGCTCTTCACGTGCTTGGTCGCCAGGGCGGTCGCCGCCTCGGCGGGCTCGCCTGCCTCGACCGCGGTCTCGACCAGGTTCGGCACGAGTCGCTCGACGAGCTCGTCGCGCAGCGCGCCCTCGGCTGCGGTGCGCTCGGCCTTGTCGGCGATCTGCATGATCTCGACGATGCGCTCGCCGCCGAGGTCCTTGACCGACGCGTAGATGTCGTCGGAGTAGTCGACCTGCGGCGCGTACTTCATCGTGCCGGGCTCGCCCTTGGCGGCGACCACGGCGGCGACGAGCTCGCGCTGTGCGGCGATGGCGGCCTTGATCGGCGCCTTGGCCGCCTCGAGCGACGACGCCAGAGCGGCCTCGTCGACCTTCGGCGAGCCGTTCTCGTAGAGACCCCAGGCGGCTTCGGTGCCACCGGCCTCGACCATCATCACGGCGACGTCGCCGTTGTCGAGTTCACGGCCGGCGACGACGATCTCGAACGAGGACTCCTCGCTCTCCTCGTAGGTCGGGTGCGCGACCCACTCGCCGTCGGCGTCGTAGGCCAGGCGCACGGCGCCGATCGGACCCTCGAATGGGATGTCCGAGATCATGAGGGCGGCGGACGCCGCGTTGATGGCCAGCACGTCGTACGGATTGGCCTGATCGGCGCCGAGGACGGTGCCGACGATGTGGACCTCGTTGCGGAAGTCCGACGGGAACGACGGGCGCAGCGGCCGGTCGATCAGTCGACAGGTGAGGATGGCGGACTCGGGAGCCCGGCCCTCACGACGGAAGAACGAGCCGGGGATCTTGCCCGCGGCGTACATGCGCTCTTCGATGTCGACGGTGAGCGGGAAGAAGTCGATGCCTTCCCGGACGTGACCCGCCGCGGTGGCGGTCACGAGGATGCGGGTGTCGCCGATGCCGGCGAGCACTGCGCCGCCGGCGAGACCGGCGAGCTTGCCGGACTCGAGCGACATGATCTTGTCGTCGCCGGCACCGATGGGTGCGTCGACGCGGATAGCTGTGGCCACTTGGCCCTCCTTCGATCCCCCTCGGGATCGTTCGGTGCGGCTCGGGCCAATTCCCAGACGTCGGTTCCCGAACGCAGCCCCCGGGTGTCCCGGGTGGTTCGGATCCCGGCAACCGGAAACTGACCTGCTCACCGCACTCACTGTGTGTGATGTGTCCCCGACAGGCTACCCGACGCCGGTGCCGGGAACGCGAACGGGGCCGGCCCACGGCCGGCCCCGTCCTCAGTTCTCGATCCGAGCGGATCCGATCAGCGGCGCAGGCCCAGCTCGGCGATGATCGAGCGGTAGCGCTCGATGTCGTTCTTCTTCAGGTAGTCGAGGAAGCGGCGGCGCTTGCCGACCAGCATCAGCAGACCACGACGCGAGTGGTGGTCCTTCTTGTGCGCCTTGAGGTGCTCGGTCAGGTGGTTGATGCGGTCCGTCAGGAGCGCGATCTGCACCTCGGCCGAGCCGGTGTCGGCGGCGTCCTTGCCGTACTTGGCGATGGTGTCGGCCTTGGCTGGCAGGTTGGTGGGCTGACGATTGCCCATGTGGGGGTACCTCCGTGTTGGGTGTCCGACCCGGCCCCGATGACCGACGGTGCACGACGGCACTGCGAATCTCGGCGCGGTAGGCCCAGCTGGTCAGCCGGGAACGGACGACGTTAGTCCGCGGGCCGCTCGACCTGCCAGCTGTACTGGGGCGCCCGGTGCCGTCCGACCACCGTCCGCCGCGTGTCGGCCGGCGTCAGCGCCATGACCTTGGCGTCCGGGCGGTAGCAGACGGCTTCGACGTCCTTGATCGACGGACGCTGCTTGCGCACACCAGCGGCTCGCAGGGAGGTGCGGATGCTCTCACCCAGCTCGGCCGACAGCAGATCGGCGATGACCGCCGGCAGCGTCTCCGGATCTCGCAGGATCCACGAGTGACCCGCCCGCTCGATGGTCACCAGCACCCCATCGGCGCGGGTGGCGGTGTCACGAGCGGTCCGGTGGGGCACGGCGAGGTCCCAGGCGCCGTGCAGCACGAAGACGGGCACGTCGGCCTCTCGCAGTGCGTCGAGGGCGTAGCGACTCGCCCGGGAGCGCAGGATGGTCCACATCGGGCCGAGCAGACGCCAGGGCTGCACCGCGTGCGACGCGAGGGTTGGAGCGATCAGTCGCAGCAGCTTCATCGCCTGGCGAGGGTCCGAGAAGGTCGGCAGGACGGTCACCGAGTCGAGCATCAGCAGGCCGCCGACCACGTTCATGAGGGGTGGCGCGACCCGGAACAGCTGCACCATGTGGTCCCAGGTGTCGCCGACGATCGCGTCGATCAGCACCACGCCGATCACCCGCTCGGGACGCGTCGCCGCCATGCGGATGATGAGCTGCCCACCCATCGAGTGCCCCGCGACGACGAACCGCTCGATCCCGAGCTCGTCGATGGCGCGACCGAGCAGGTCCGCGTAGTCGTTCAGGCTCTGGCCGCTCAGGGGCAGTCCCTGGGTCGCGCCGTGCCCCGCGGTGTCGATCGCGATGACCTTGAAGCCCATCTTCACCAAGCGCGACAGCGACTGGGCGTACAGGAACCCCTCGGCGGAGAACCCGTGCACCACCACGAGCGGCACGCCCTGCCCGGCGACGGTGACGCCGACGAGGTGCCCGTCGTCCAGCTCGATCTGGTGACGGGCCAGGCGGGGCGCGTCGACCGCGCCCTCGACGAACGGCGCGTCGAGCGTGGGGCCCTCGATCGGGTCGACCACCTCTGTCATCGCGTGCAGCGTATCGGCGCACCGGCCCGACACCGCGGGATGTGGCTCAGACGGCGAGCAGCAGCTCTCCCCTGCTCACACGGCGAGCAACAGCTCTCCCCTGCTCAGACGGCGAGCAGCAGCCGGGCCCGATCGCAGTCCGCCCGCAGCTGGGCGGCCAGCTCCTCGGCCGACGCGAAGCGGGCGTCCGC
>JAFAFN010000433.1 GCA_023423475.1 Actinomycetes bacterium
GTCCAGGACAACTCCGAAGCCATCTTCACGTGGGACTACGAGAAGGGTGCGCGACCGCCGCTCGAGAAGCTCTACGAGAAGGCCAAGACCTCGATGTGGAACGGCGAGACCGACCTGCCGTGGGACACCGAGGTCGACCAGGAGGCGGTCGTGATCGCGAACTCCGAGGCGATGTACGGCGGCGACATGATCGAGTTCGACGTCAAGGGCACCTCGTTCGAGAAGTGGGGTGACGCCGAGTGGCTGAACTTCGGCGTGCAGTCCCAGAACTGGATGCTGTCGCAGTTCCTCCACGGTGAGCAGGGTGCGCTGATCTGCACCGCCAAGATCGTCGAGACGGTCCCGTGGATCGACGCCAAGTACTACGCGTCGACCCAGGTCATGGACGAAGCCCGTCACGTCGAGGTCTTCGCCAAGTACCTCGACACCAAGCTGTCGGGGCACTACCCGGTGAACGCCCACCTGAAGATGCTGCTCGACGACATCGTCAACGACAGCCGCTGGGACATGACCTACCTGGGCATGCAGATCATGGTCGAGGGCCTGGCCCTCGCGGCCTTCGGCTTCATGCACATGATGACGACCGAACCGCTCCTCAAGCAGCTGCTGCGCTACGTGATGAGCGACGAGGCCCGCCACGTCGCCTTCGGCGTGCTGTCGCTCAAGGAGTACTACGAGGGGCTCACCGACGCCGAGATCTTCGAGCGCCAGCAGTTCGCGTTCGAGGCCGCGGTGCGCATGCGCGACCGCTTCCTCCAGCAGGAGGTCTGGGAGCACCTCGGCGTGCCGGTCAAGGAGGCGATCCAGATCGTCATGCAGACCGAGACCCGCCAGATGTTCCAGATGATGCTCTTCTCGAAGATCGTCCCGAACTGCAAGAAGCTCGGCCTGCTCGACCGGAACGACAAGTGGCTGCGCCATCGCTTCGAGGAGATCGGTGTGATCCAGTTCGAGGACTGGGCCGACACCACCGACGAGCTCGACGCGTTCGCGCTCACGGGCGCCGACTTCGCGAGCGCCTGAGGGTCGACACCTAGACTGGGCAGCGATGTCCGACGACTCCGTGGCCTCGGTGCTGCTCCTGCTGCGCTTGAAGGCATTCGCTCCCTCGTCGGGCATCGCGACGTCCCTCGACCGGTCGGTCGACGACGTCGACACGCAGCTGGACGAGCTCTCGGCACGGGGGTGGGTGCAGCTGCGCACCGGTCTGGCGGCCGGCTGGACCCTGACGGCACAGGGGCGCCGCCGCGGCGAGGACCTGCTGCGCGCAGAGGTCGAGGCCGCGGGCACACGTGCGGCGATCGATGCCTGCTACCAGGCGTTCCTCCCGCTGAACGTCGAGCTGCTCTCGGTCTGCACCGACTGGCAGACCATGCCCGTCGACGGTGAGCTCGTCCCGAACGACCATGCCGATCCGGCACGTGACGCCGCGGTGCTGGCCCGGCTCGCCGACCTGCACCGCTCGTCGATGCCCGTGCTCGAGGCCCTGGGCGACACCTCGCGTCGCTTCGCCCCGTACCCGGAGCGTCTCACCCTGGCCCACGACCACGTCGTCGCCGGCAGAACCGAGTGGATCGCGAAGCCCACCGTCGACTCGTATCACGGGATCTGGTTCGAGCTGCACGAGCAGCTGCTCGTCACCCTCGGTCGTGACCGGGTCAGCGAGCCAGTGCCCCAGTACGTGCCCACCACTTCCGCCGGTCCAGCACCGTCACCCCAGAACGGAGACCCCCGATGAGTCCCACCCTCGGCCGAGTGATCACCGCCATGGTCACCCCGTTCGACGAGCGCGGCGACCTCGATCTCGACGCCGCGGTCGAGCTCGCCAACTGGCTCGCCGAGAACGGCAGCGACGGCATCGTGCTCGCCGGGACCACCGGCGAGAGCCCGACGCTCACCGAGTCCGAGGAGCTGGTGCTGTTCCGCAAGGTGAGCGAAGCCGTGTCGATCCCGGTGATCGCCGGTGCCGGCTCGAACTCGACCGCCACGGCGGTGGAGCAGACCCGCCGCGCGACCGAGACCGGTGTCGACGCGATCCTGTCGGTCGTGCCGTACTACAACCGGCCGTCGCAGGCCGGCCTCGAGGCGCACTTCCGCGCGGTCGCCGCGGCCACCGACCTGCCGGTCGTGCTCTACGACATCCCCGGCCGCACGGGCCGCAAGCTCGAGTCCGAGACCATCCTCCGTCTCGCACGAGAGGTGCCGAACATCGTCGGGCTGAAGGACGCCGCGGGCAACCCTGCGGCGACCGCCGAGCTCATCGCGCAGGCACCCGCCGGCTTCGAGGTCTACAGCGGCGACGATCCGCTGACGCTGCCGCTGCTGGCGCTCGGCGCGGTCGGCGTCATCTCGGTCGCCTCGCACTGGGTCGGCCGTCAGCTCGGTGAGATGATCGATGCCTTCCTGAAGGGCGACGTCGAGGCAGCTCGCCGGATCAACGCAGGGCTGCTCGCCTCCTACGACTACGAATCCGGCGACGACGCGCCGAACCCCATTCCCACCAAGACGTTGCTCAAGGTGCTCGGACTCAAGGTCGGCGAGTGTCGCCCGCCGCTCGGTCCCGCCCATGACGACCTCGCCGACCGCGCCCGCAGGGTGCTCGAGGACCTCAACTGATGGCCCCACCCGTCCACATCACCTTCCTCGGCGGCCTCGGCGAGATCGGCCGCAACTGCGCCGTGATCGAGGTCGACGGCTCGCTGCTGCTCATCGACTGCGGCCTGATGTTCCCCGACAACGACATGCTCGGCGTCGATCTGGTCC
>JAFAFN010000486.1 GCA_023423475.1 Actinomycetes bacterium
GCGGTTCCACATCGACGATCTGGTCGTGCTGACCGAGCCGGACCGGGCGCTCTCACCCCGTGACGTCGCCGAGGTGCTCGGTTCGGACCTCGCCGCGGTGCTCGCGATCGAGCCGCGCATCGCCCGATCGGTCGACGCGGGCACGCTGGTGCGCCGTCGCCACGCGCAGGTCGACGCTGCGTGGGCGGCGTGAATGCCCGGGGCGAGTCGGGTGTGCAGGCCGACTCGGCCGTGCAGGGCGGCGAGGACCCCTTCGCTCCGGCGGAGCGGCGGGTACGTCGCCGGTTCCTGCTCGACGAGCAGCCGGCGAGGGGGACCCGGGGCGAGCGGTCCGAGCAGGACCCCGAACGCCACCTGGCACAGCTGCTGGTCGAGGAGGCTCCGCTCATCTCGGACGCGGAGCTGGCTCGGCGCACCCGACGTCTGCTCACCGAGCTCGTCGGGCTCGGGCCGATCCAGGCGATGTTGGACGACCCGGAGGTCACCGACGTGCTCGTGAACGGTCCTGGCCCGATCTGGGTCGAGCGTGCCGGTCGGCTGCACGCCACCCCGGTGCAGCTCACCGAGACCGAGATCCTGCGATCCGTCGAGCGGCTGGTGGGGCCGCTCGGGCTGCGTGCCGACCGGGCGCACCCCGTGGTCGACGCGCGCCTTCGCGACGGCACCCGGGTGTCGGTGGTGATGGCGCCCCTCGCGGTCGACGGGCCGGTGCTGGCGGTGCGGCGCCATCGTGCGACGGCCATCCCGCTCGATCGGTTCGTCGACCCGGCACGGGCGGCAGTGCTGCGCGACGCCGTCGAGCGTCGGGCGAACATCGTCGTGTACGGGCCGACCGGTGCCGGCAAGACGACGCTGTTGAACGCACTGGGTGCACTGCTGCCGCCCGATGAGCGCGTCGTCACCATCGAGGACGTCGCCGAGCTCCGGCTCCCCGGTCACCACGTGGTGCGGCTCGAGGCGCGCCCCGGCACCGCGGACGGCATCGGACGGGCAGGAGTGCGTGACCTGGTGCGCGCCGCACTGCGGCTCCGGCCCGATCGCATCGTGGTCGGAGAGGTCCGCGGCCCCGAGGCGTTGGACATGATCTGGGCGATCTCCACCGGTCACGACGGCAGCTTCTCGACCTGCCACGCCGCAGGCCCGCGTGACGCACTGCGCCGTCTCGAGACGATGTGCCTGATGGCCGACGAGCAGCTGCCGCTGCCCGCGGTGCGCGAGCAGATCACCTCGGCGGTCGACCTGCTCGTCGGGATCGGCCGCCACGAGGACGGATCGCGGCGGGTGACCGAGCTGCATGCCCTCGAGGACGACGGCGGCCTGGTCGCGGTCGGTCCGACGTGACCGGCCGAGTGGTCGCGGGGCCGCGGTGGGGTGGGCGCGGGGCGCGTCGACGTGATCGCGAGCTGCCCGGCCTGGCGGGCTCGCTCGCGAGGAGCATCCGGACGGGATCGACCCTGCTCGGAGCGATCGGCCAGGTCGCACCGGCGGTGCCGCCACCGTTGTCGGACGAGCTGTCCGCGGTGGTCCGAGCGGTCGGTCGCGGCCGCCCGCTCGACGCTGCGCTCGCGGAGTGGTCGCAGACGGCGGGGTCGTCGTCGGTCGACCTGGTGGTCGCCGCGTGTCGTTTCGGTCATCGCGACGGTGGTGATCTCGCGCCGGCGCTCGACAGTGCGGCGGTCTCGCTGCTCGATGCACTCGACGCCGAGGACGAGGCCCGTGCGCTCACCAGTCAGGCGAGGTCATCGGCGGGGGTGCTCGTCGCGCTGCCCGTGCTCGGTGCCGGCACTTTCTGCCTCCTGGACCCGGCGGTCGCGCACACCCTGTTCATGACGACGGCCGGCAGGGTCTGCCTCGCGATCGGCGCGGTGCTCGACGCCACGGCGTGCCTCGTCATGTCGAAGCTCGTCCGAGGAGCGGTGGCATGAGCTCGTTGCTGCTCGGTGTGGCAGCGGCGGGAGCGGTCCTGACCTGGACCGCACCGTGGCGGCCATGGCCGTGGCGGATCGCGGAGCTGGAGTGCGACGACGCGGCCGCCGGCGAGCGCCACATCGGTGGTCCGTCGGATCGTCGGCCCCGTCGGCGCACCTGGACCGTCATGGGGCGCACCGGGCGCTCCGAGCGTGTGCGGCGGCGCGAGCTCGAACGTGACCTGCCCGGGGTGGTCGACCTGCTCGTCCTCGCGGTCAGCGCCGGGCATTCGCTGCACACCGCCGTCGTCTCGGTCGCTGTGTCGGCCAGAGGTCCGGTGGGGGCGACGCTGCGCCGCGCGGTCGACGGCTTCGATCGGGGCGGCCGACTGGGCGACGAGCTGGCCCGCCTTCCGGACCGGTTCGGAGCGGAGCTGCGGCCGTTGGTGACGACCCTGGTCTCGACGATGGAGTCGGGCGCTCCGGTCGGCCCTGCGCTGCAGCGACTCGGCGATGCCGAACGGCGCCGCTCGAGGCGGCGGAGAGAAGAGCGGGTGCGGCGTCTGCCGGTGGTCCTGCTCGCGCCGCTGGTCGGTCTGGTCCTGCCCGCGTTCGTGGTGGTGACGATCGTCCCGGTGGCGCTCACGACCGCCGGTTCGGTGACCCTCGCAGCCGGCGTTGCCCCTGCGGACTTCCCCCTCCCTCTCCATCGATCTCACAGGAGCTCGCCATGTCGCAGCTGTTCGTCCGTCTCCACCTCGCCGCTCTGCGATCGGAGCGAGCCCAGAGCACCGTCGAGTACGCGCTCATCCTGCTCGGCGCCGCGGCCGTCGCCCTCGTGGTCGTCGCCTGGGTGACCCGCAGCGACGTGGTCGCCCGTCTCTTCGACACCGTGATGGGTCGCATCCTCCGTCAGGCCGCGTGAGGTGCGGTCCCGGGCACGCGAGCGCGGTCAGTCGACCGTCGAGCTCGCCGTCGTGCTGCCGGTCGTGATGGTGCTGCTGCTGGCCGTGGCGCAGTCGGGTGTGCTGGTCCGCGATCGCCTGGCGACCGTGCACGCCGCCCGGGTCGCCGCCCGTGCCGTCGTGGTCGATCCGACGACCTCGTCCGCAGTGTCGGCGCTCGATGCCGCGGGTGGTCGAGCGGGCGACGCCCGGGTCGAGCTCGGTGGCGAGCTCCGCTCGGGTGGGTTCGCGACGGTCACGGTGCACCTGGAGCCGGTGCGGCTGCCGCTCGTCGGCCGTGTGCTGGGCGCGACCACGCTGAGCGAACGCCTCACCGTGTTGGTCGAGGGTCCAGCCTGAGCGTCGTCCGCAGCAGCGCCGCGGCGGCGTCCTTGTCCAGCGGCTCGTTGCCGTTGCCGCACTTGGGCGACTGGACACACGAGGGGCAGCCCTTCTCGCAGGCGCATGACGACACCGCTTCGTGCGTGGCCGTGACCCATTCCCCGAAGGCCTCGTATCCGCGCTCGGCGAAGCCCGCACCGCCGGGATAGCCGTCGTAGACGTAGACGGTGGGCAGACCCGTGTCCG
>JAFAFN010000495.1 GCA_023423475.1 Actinomycetes bacterium
ATCGGCGCGGTCATCATGGGTGCGCTCGCCTTCCTCGTCGGCTTCGTCGCGAACCCCAACAACCTGCAGCGGGGCTTCGCCGACCGCGGCGCCGGTCGCATCGACCTCTGGAACGTCACGATCGAGCTGATCAAGATGCGCCCGCTCGAGGGTTACGGCGCCGGCCAGGTGAAGTTCCTCATCGCTGAGTACCTCCTGACGACGCCGGGCTCCCAGATGCTGATGGATACCCGCAGCGAGGTGTCCGCTCACAACACGTGGCTCGACGTCGCGGGTGACCTCGGGCTCGTCGGCCTGGGGATCTTCGTCTCGATCTTCATCATCACGCTGTGGAGCCTGCTCACGCCCCGTTGGCGCCAGGACAAGGAGCTGTCGACCACGCTCTTCGTCATGATGCTGCCGGTCCTCTCCGGCTCGTTCTTCCTGCCGTTGCTGAACAACAAGCTGTCGTGGTCGATCATCGGCGTCGCCGCTGCACTGCAGGTCCCGTCGTGGGGCGCCCGGTGGTCGGGGATGTCGGGCAGGGGATCGTCCACCGCGCTCGCCCGGGTCGGTGAGCCGTCGCTCCCGGCGACGAACGACGCACCGGGGACCGCCAGGGGCTCGGTGCCCGGCTTCCCCGCGCCGCCCGACGTCCGCCTGGCTCGTTGGGACCTGCGTGTCTCACGCCGCTTCCGCATCTGGATCCTCGTCGGCGCGCTGCTCGGCGGCTCGATCATGGGCGTGGTCGCAGGGGCCATGCCGACGGAGTACACCGCCTCGGCCGGGGTGTTCGTCCCGGAGATGGACGGGCCCGAGGGCCGCAGCACCGTCTACCTGGACCGCAGTCGGCTCCAGGGTGTGCTGACCACGGGCATCTCGGCGGCGTACGCGGATGAGCTCCGTGAGCTGTCCGGGATCGACCTCGGCATCGAGGAGATCCGCTCCCGGATGTCGGTGACGCTGCCGAAGATGGGCGCGTACGTCCAGATCGAGTTCACCGACACCGACCGGGCCAACGCCGAGGCGGTCCTGCCGCAGCTGCTGCCGGCACTCGACGAGGTGTACCGGACGACGCACGAGTTCGCGAGGGAGCAGACCGCCAACGAGCTGCGTCCCGTGGTGCCGGGCGAGGCCCGCTACTACAGCGGCGACTTCTACATGCACGTCGGTCGCGCCGGCGAGGTCGAGGTCACCCCGCCGCGCTCGGCGTGGTTGATCTTCGTGGGCCTGTGCACCGGTGCGCTCGTCGCCGCCGGTCTGGCGCTCAGCCAGCAGCGTCGTCCCAGGGTGAACAACGACGACGACTTCGTCGACGTGCTCGGCATGCCGCTGTGGTCCCACATCGGTCGGACCAGACGTCGACGCACGGTCTCGAGCGGGCAGTACGCACAGATCGCGGCGATGGCGGCGGATCACCAGCTGCTCACCGACGGGGTGGGCGACGACCCGTGGAGCGGACCCGGTCGTTACGTCATCACCTCGCCGCGCCACGACGCGTCAGCACCCGCGCTCGCGCTGGGCCTGGCGGCGGAGCTCGCCGCCGAGGGTCGTCGGGTGGTGCTCGTCGACGCGCAGCTCGACCGGCCGAGGCTGAGCGCCCGACTGGGCAGGTTCGGCCGTCGTGGTCTGGCCGACGTCGCAGCGGGGACGGCGGACCTCGCCGAGGTGGTGCGCCCGGTGAACCGTGCGTTGCTGCCTCGTCGACTCCGCAAGGTGGTCTCGAAGGGCACCGGAGAGGTCCGCTTCGTGCCGGCGGGTCGCCGCCGCAGCGCCAAGCATGCCACGGTGCCCCTCGACGTGCTCGACCGCTTCGATCCGGACGTCACCGTGATCATGGTGGCGCCACCCACCCTGGGCGAGGTCCCCATGTCGGCGGTCCTGGGCTGGGCCGACGCGGTGGTGCTCACCCTGGTCGAGGGGCGGACGGTGACCTTCGACGCCGAGGACGCGGCGGCCGTGGTCCGCACGTTCTCGTACGGCTGCAACGGTGCCGTGCTGCTCGACGTCTGAGCAGCTCCCGCGTCGCTGCGGGTGACCCGAGCGGCGACGGGTACCGTGTTCGCCGTGAAGCAGCCCTCCGGCGGGTCACCGCTGCCCCCACCCCCGGGTCCGTGGATCGACAACCACTGCCACATCACCGCGGCGCACCTGGCCGACGACACCGGCTCGTCGAGCGTCGTGCAGGACGCGCTCGACGCAGGTGTGGTGGCCATGATCACCGTCGGGACCGACGCCGCGAGCTCGGCGGCGTGCCTCGAGGTCGCGGCGTCGAACGAGCACGTGTACGCCACTGCGGGGGTGCATCCCCACGATGCGACCGAGGGCGTCGATGCGCTGCGCTCGGTCGTCGATGCAGCGAGGGCTGGTTCCGATCTGGTGGCGATCGGCGAGTGCGGCCTCGACTACCACTACGACCACTCCCCGCGTGAAGTGCAGCGCGCCGTGTTCGCCGAGCAGATCGCGCTCGCGCACGAGGTCGACCTGCCGCTCGTGATCCACACCCGCGAGGCCTGGGACGACACCTTCGACCTGCTCGAGTCCGAGGGCATGCCGCCGCGCACCGTCTTCCACTGCTTCACGGGTGGACCCGCCGAGGCGGAGCGAGCGGTGGGCATCGGGGCGATGTTGTCGATCAGCGGGATCGTCACCTTTCCCTCCGCCACCGACCTGCGCGCCGCGGTGACGGCCGCTCCGCTCGCGTCGCTCATGGTCGAGACCGACTCGCCGTACCTGACGCCGGTGCCCTATCGGGGGCGCAGGAACCGCCCGGCGCTCGTCGGCTGGGTCGGCGCCGAGATCGCCGCGCTCCAGGGCCGCCCCGTCGACGAGGTCGCGCGGGCCACCACGGAGCAGGCCGAGCGCTTCTACGCGCTCGCCACACCACCGCAGGGGCGCTGACGGCATGGGGACCGCGCAGCTCCGCTACGTCATCGCCGGTGGGATCACGCTCGTCGCGCTCGTCGTGCTCGGTGTCGGCGCGCTGCTCGGAGGCAGCGACGAACCGAGCAGCGACGCAGCCCCGAGCACCACGGCCGAGGCGACGACCACGACCGAGGCCGCCGAGGTCGAGACGCAGGACACGACGACCACGTCGATCGCGATCCTGCCCGACTGGTACCCCAAGCAGACCAGCCGGTACTCGGACCGCCAGCCAGTGGTGACCGTGTCGACCCTGCCGCCGACCACCACCGAGGCGCCGGAGGACTCCGACGACTCGGGCAGCAGCGGCACGAGCAGCTCGAGCGGTTCGGGCACGAGCAGCTCCGGCACGAGCGGTTCGGGGACGTCGTCGAGCTCGACCGGGTCGGGCGGCTGAGGTGCTCGACGAGACCGACATCCGTGCGCTGCTGGAACGTCACGGACTGGACGCCCGCAAGGCGCTCGGCCAGAACTTCGTCGCCGACCCCGCGACGGTGCGGCGCATCGCATCGTGGGCGCACGTCGGTCCGGGCGACCACGTGGTCGAGGTCGGCCCCGGACTCGGCTCGCTCACCCTGGCGCTCGCGGACACCGGCGCCTCGGCGCTCGCCGTCGAGAAGGACCGATCCCTGGTGCCGCTGTTGCAGAGCGTGCTGCAGGATCGAGGGGTGGCGGCATCGGTCGAGCTGCTCGAAGCCGACGCGCTGACGCTCGACTGGCAGGCCGAGCTCTCGGCCCGAGCAGCCCGGTGGGTGCTGGCCGCGAACCTGCCCTACAACGTGGCGGTCCCCATCATCATGGGGGTGTTGGCCGACGCCCCGATCGTGGAGCGGCTGGTGGTCATGGTGCAGAAGGAGGTCGCCGAGCGCCTCGTGGCCGGTCCTGGTGGCCGGACCGTGGGCATCCCGTCGATCAAGCTGGCCTGGTACGCAGCGGCCGAGCTGCTCGGTGAGGTGCCGCCCGAGGTGTTCGTCCCCGCGCCGCGG
This sequence comes from Actinomycetes bacterium, assembly GCA_023423475.1. Lineage (GTDB taxonomy): Bacteria > Actinomycetota > Acidimicrobiia > Acidimicrobiales > Microtrichaceae > JAFAFN01. The sequence goes on from JAFAFN010000495.1 coordinate 3,888, forward strand.
GTGACCTCGGCGGTCGTGGCGATCACCCGTCGACCGCCGCCGTCCACCACGGTCGGCCCGCGGGACGTCTTCCCGCTCGTCGAGACCGCCTATCGCCAGCGCCGCAAGATGCTGCGGTCGTCCCTCGGTCGCACCGTGCCCGCCGAGGCGTTCGCCGCCGCCGGCATCGAGGTGACCCGGCGACCCGAGGAGCTCGACATCGCGACCTGGACCCGACTGGCCGAGGCCGTGCGGCTCGAGCAGGGCGGCCAGGCGTCGTGACCGTCGAACTGCTCGCACCGGCCAAGCTCACGCTCTCGCTGCGGATCACCGGCGTCCGCGACGACGGCTACCACGAGATCGACGCCGAGATGGTGAGCGTCGACCTGCACGACCGCATCGAGGTCGACCCCGAGGGCGACGGCCTGGTGGTCGTGCGCGACGGCGTCGAGGAGGCCGGTCACCCCGACGACCTGGTCCTTAGGGCGCTACAGGCTGCGGGCCGACGCGCCGGGGTCAGGTTGCACAAGTCGATCCCCGCGGGTGCGGGGCTGGGCGGGGGCAGCTCGGACGCGGCGGCGATCCTGCGGTGGGCCGGGGTCGAGGACCTGGATCTCGCGGCGGGCATCGGTGCGGACGTGGCGTTCTGCCTGGTCGGCGGTCGGGCTCGGGTGCGTGGCATCGGCGAGCGGGTGGACCCGCTGCCGTTCGAGCCACGGACGCTGACGTTGCTCACCCCACCGGTGCACGCGTCGACGCCGGTGGTGTACCGCTGCTGGGACCGTCTGGGCGGTCCGCGCAACACCGATGGCGACAACGACCTGGAGCCGGCAGCGATCGAGGCGTACCCGGAGCTCGCCGCGTGGCGCGACGAGCTGGCGCTGGTCTCAGGTCGGCGACCCCGCCTGGCCGGTAGCGGCTCGACGTGGTTCGTGGAGGGTGCTCATCCGGGTCCGGGACGGGTGGTCGTCGACACGCTGCGCTAGCTGCGGTCAGGCGATCGGGCCGTCGGACCCGGGGCTCACTTGCCCCTGGCGCGACGCTGATGGCGCGTACGCCGCAGCAGCTTCTTGTGCTTCTTCTTCCGCATGCGCTTACGGCGCTTCTTGATGAGTGAGCCCATGGCGGGGACGACACTAGGACCTGTCGCTCGGCGAACTCAAAACGGCGATGGGCTGGGCAATGTGCCCCGTGGGTATTTCGATCCGCAGGGAGGTCCCGATAGGCTCGTCCGAGGCGCGTGGACACCGGACAACGCCCTCGACGCGGGGACGTCGTCGAGGGGCGTCGCGCGATGTGACTGAGGAGACGAACGGTCGAATGACCCCGATGCGAACACCGAACGCCGCGGTCGCAACCTACGACGAACCGGCGCGACAGGAAGAGACCCGTCGCTCGCTCCGCCTGACCCGCACCCAGACCATCATCGTCGTGGCCTGCTCGCTCATCGTGGGCGCGCTCGCCGGGGCGCTGGCGGCCACGACCGCCCCCGTCTACAAGACGTCACGATCCGTGATCGTGCTGTCGGGCGGCAACCCCAACGACAACGAGGTCCTCACCAGGGCGCTCGAGAGCATCCTGAAGTCGAAGGGCCTCGCCGCCGAGATGAAGCGCCGGGGTGATCTGCCCCAGTCGATCGACTCGATCGCGGCGATGATCTCGACCAAGCGCTCGCCCGAGGCGGCGTTCATGGACGTGATCGTGTCGAACCCCGACCGAGAGGTGTCCGAGCAGGTCTCGGCCCAGGTGATCCCCGCCCTCACGGGGATCTTCGAGCAGGCCCAGCAGGACACCCCGGTCGATCAGCGCATCGACGGCGCGGTCTTCAAGGAGGTCTTCCCGAAGCCGCTCCAGACCACGTCGACGTTCCCGGTCGGCTTCGCGGTGATCTTCGGCCTGCTGCTCGGCGCGCTGATCCCGGCCGCGTTCTTCACGGTCCGCAACCTGCGTCGACCGGTGGTCGTCACGGCCCAGGACGTCACCGACGCACTCGACCTGCCGATCCTCGCCAAGGTCCCGGCGCTGCGGGCACGCGGCGCCAGCGCCCAGGACTCCGTCGCCGGGGTCGTCGCGGCCGTCGAGCGCCTGAGCCTGAACGACTCCGTGCACCGCCTGGTGCTGGTCGGCACCGGCGACGGCGAGGACCGCGCCGAGATGGCGCTCGCGCTGTCGTGCGTGATCGCCCGCAGCTTCGGCCAGCCCGTCGCCCTGATCGACGCGGATCTCGACAACGGCGTGCTCAGCGGGCTGCTGCACGCCAGCGACGTGGCCGGACTGTCCGAATGCCTCGCCGGTCAGCTCGACGCCGACGCGGCGCTGCTGCCGCTCAGCGACGCCAACCTGCCGCCGACCCTCGACGGGCTCCAAGCACCAGCAGGGATGGTCAAGTTCCTCAGCGTCGGCGTGGACACCAGCCGCAACATCCTCCGGATGCGCACGACCTTCCACCGGGTGCTCGAGGGGCTCGCCGGTCGCTACGTCGTGGTGGTCAACGGTCCCCGGCTGCCGGGTCCGGTCCCCACCTCGCAGCTGCTGTCGCTCGCGGACGCCACCTTGATGATGGTGACCGAGGGTGAGACCAGCCTCTCCGACGCTCGCTCCGCCGGGGACACACTGCGGTCGTTCAGCTCGGGAGCTTCCGGCGTCATCGTGCTGCGCCGCTAGTCGATGACCACCCGGGGCGACGAGCCCGGCACCCCCGCCGACGCGGCCGTGCCGGAGTCCGGCACCGACGCGGCAGGCGCCGCGCTGGGCGACGAGGAGACCAGGGCCGCGATGGACGCGGCCGCAGCGTCGGGCGACCCCGAGCAGTCGGTCGGGACGAAGGCGTCCCGGGGCTTCCTGTGGGCGAACGTCGGTGTCTTCACCCGCTACGCGTCGGCCCTGGTGCTCGCTGCGTACCTGGCACGGGTGCTCGACCCCACCGAGTACGCGGTCATGGTCACCCTGATGGTGGTGACCTTCTACTTCGACAACGCGCTCGACCTGGGCATGGGCGCGGCGCTCGTCTACGAGCAGGAGGAGGGCATCACCGAACGTGTGCGCGTGGCGTTCACCGCGAACGTCGGGATCATGGCGGTGCTGGCCACGGCGGCCTTCCTGCTGGCACCGGTGATCTCGCACTACTTCGACCTCCCGGAGTACACGAACCTCTTCCGGTGCCTGGCGATCGTGGTCGTGCTCTCGGGGCTGACGACCATCCCCTGGGCGCTCTTCATGCGCAGCATGGACTTCAAGAAGCGGGCGATCGTCGAGGTCGCCCGCGACGGCACCAGGTTCGTGGTGACCATCGCCCTGGTCGCCGGTGGCCTCGGTGCCTGGGCCGTGATGTTCGGCATGATCGCCGCGTACGCCGTCTGGATGTCCGCGACGTGGTTCTTCATGAAGTTCCGCCCGGCGCTGCGGTGGGACATCGTCGTGGTCAAGGAGCTGTTCGCCTACGCCTGGCGCATGGCCGGCACCCGCATCCTCGGCGTGCTGTCGCTCAACGGCGACTACCTGATCGTCGGCAACCGACGCCCCGACCAGTACCCGCTCTACTACCAGGCGTTCCGACTGCCCGAGTTCGTGATGGGTGCGCAGCTCAATGCGATGTCGGCGGTGCTGTTCCCCATGTACGCACGAATCCGGGCCGAGGGCACCGTCGCCATGCGCGACGCCCTCTACCGGGCGCTGCGACTCGTGGCGATGTTCTCGATCCCGGTGGGCGTCGGTCTGGCGCTCGTCGCCCGCGATG
>JAFAFN010000512.1 GCA_023423475.1 Actinomycetes bacterium
GTCCACGTGGGCGCGCACTGTGTACGCTCACCCTTGCCGGCCTGGTCTCCGGCACCATCAACTTCTGAGGCCGACATCCCCGTGGCGTGGCGACCAGGCTGTCCCCACCGGCTGAATCTCAGAGGTCTTCATGGTCGAGCGGCGCGAGCTGCCCGGCAGGAGGTCCCGACAACATGCTGCGTCTCCAGTCAAGGCTCCCTGACGAGTACCTGGACGCGACCCAGGAGGAGCTCGCCGAGCGCATCGCCGCGGCGAAGGCCACCCTGGGAGAGCGTCTCTTCATCCTCGGGCACCACTACCAGCGCGACGAGGTCATGCGCTGGGCCGATGCCCGCGGTGACTCGTTCCGGCTGTCGGTGCTCGCCAAGGAGCGCCCGCAGGCCGACTACATCGTGTTCTGCGGTGTGCACTTCATGGCCGAGGCCGCCGACATCCTGACCGGACCCCACCAGCAGGTGGTGCTGCCGGACCTGAACGCCGGCTGCTCGATGGCCGACATGGCCGACATCGACGCCGTCGAGGAGGCCTGGGAGTCGATCGCCGAGGTCACCGACATCGAGCGGGTCGTGCCGATCACCTACATGAACTCCGCCGCCAACCTGAAGGCGTTCGTCGGCAGCCACGGCGGCGCGGTGTGCACGTCGACCAACGCCCGCGGCGTGCTCGAGTGGGCCCTCGAACGAGAGGACGGCCCCAAGGGCCGCCAGGTGCTCTTCTTCCCCGATCAGCACCTGGGCCGCAACACCGGCTACCAGATGGGCTACGACGAGTCCGACATGGCGGTCTGGAACCCCCGTCTCGACCTGGGCGGCCTGGACGAGGCCGCCGTCAAGGAGCGCACCTTCCTGCTGTGGAAGGGGCACTGCTCGGTGCTCCAGCGCTTCCGCCCCGAGCACATCGAGGCCTTCCGCGCCGAACACCCCGACGGGATCGTCGTGGCGCACCCCGAGTGCGCCCACGAGGTCTGCTCCATGGCGGACATCGTCGGGTCGACCGACCGGATCATCCGGGCCATCGCCAAGGCGCCCAGCGGCTCGACGATCGGGGTCGGCACCGAGATCCACCTGGTGCAGCGCCTCGACGACGAGACACCGGACAAGACGGTCGTGTCGCTCGACCCACTGGTGTGCCCGTGCTCGACCATGTTCCGCATCGATGCACCCCACCTGGCGTGGACGCTCGAGAGCCTGGTCGACGGCCGGGTCCCGAACCGGATCACCGTCGACGAGGACACCGCCCACTGGGCACGCGTCGCGCTGGAGCGCATGCTCGCCATCACCTGAGAACTGGCTCCAGCGCCCTTCGTGCTGGGCGGGAACGCCCATGTACTCGGGGTGGACGCCTCGTTACGGTCGATCGAGGAGCATGAGTCGGACCGCCGCGTCGGGGACTTGAGTGACATGCAGCACGGTGCTGAGCCGTCACTCAAAAGAGCCCTTGACACGCACCCGTATCATGGACTTTCGGTCGTCCCGATGGCGTTTGCAGTACTGAGGCGTTCTGAAGAGAGCGCCAGCCGGTTCCCGCCGGCCATGTACCGCAGGATCGCCGAACAGGACGACGTTCGGCCCAGCAGAAGAAGGTGTTCCACTTTGGCGAAGCAGCGAGCAGAACGCGACGAGGAAGACCTCGTACGTATGTATCTGAGCGACATCGGCCAGTATCCCCTGTTGACCAAGGATGACGAGGCCCGTCTCGCTCAGGCCATCGAGGCCGGCGCCGCCGCGGCGAAGGAGCTCGAAGAGGGCGGACGCAGCGTCTCCCCGGCCCGCAAGCGCGAGCTCCGTCGTGCGATCCGTGCCGGCGAGGACGCCGAGCGCACGTTCGTGCAGTCGAACCTCCGTCTGGTGGTCTCGATCGCCAAGAAGTACCAGGCCTCGGGTCTGCCCCTGCTGGACCTCATCCAGGAGGGCAACCTCGGTCTGATGCACGCGGTCGAGAAGTTCGACTGGCGCAAGGGCTTCAAGTTCTCGACGTACGCGACCTGGTGGATCCGCCAGGCCCTCACCCGAGGCATCGCCAACACCGGTCGGACCATCCGTCTGCCAGTGCACGCCGGCGACACGCTCTCGCGGCTCCAGAAGGCACGTGTGCGCCTCGAGACGACGCTGGGTCGCCCGCCGACCCTGGCCGAGCTCTCCGCCGACCTCGAGATGCCCGAGGCCAAGGTCACCGAGACCCTGCGCTTCGCCGCCGACACGCTGTCGCTGTCCACGCCGCTGCGTGAGGACGGCGACGCCGAGCTCGGCGACATGGTCGAGGACCGCACCGCCGAGTCCCCCTTCGAGTCCGCAGCGATCTCGCTGCTGCCCGATGAGATCGGCCGCCTGCTCTCCCCGCTCGACGAGCGTGAGCGAGAGATCCTCCGTCTCCGCTTCGGTCTCGACCGTGGCGAGCCTCGCACCCTCGAAGAGGTCGGCGAGCACTTCAACCTGACCCGGGAGCGCATCCGCCAGATCGAGGCACGCGCCATGTCCAAGCTGCGTCATCCCAGCGCGGACACCGGGGCGAAGGACCTGCTCAGCGTCTGAGCGTCCTGATCTGAACACCTCGGCATCGGGCCGGCTCCCTCGGGGGCCGGCCCGTGTCGCGTCCATGGGGACTTCACGTCCCCGGCGCTCCGAATCTCAGAGCTCGATCGGGTCCCGACCGAGCAGCGGGGCGAGGAACCGACCGGTGTGGCTGCCGGGGGTCTCGGCGATCAGCTCCGGCGCGCCCTCGGCGACGACCGAGCCGCCACCGGCGCCGCCCTCGGGGCCGAGGTCGACCACCCAGTCGGCGGACTTGATGACGTCCAGGTTGTGCTCGATCACCAGCACGGTGTTGCCCTGGTCGACCAGTCGGGACAGCACGGTCATGAGCTTCGCGATGTCCTCGAAGTGCAGACCGGTCGTGGGCTCGTCGAGCAGGTAGATCGTGTGCCCCGTCGAGCGCTTGGCCAGCTCGGACGCGAGCTTCACCCGCTGCGCCTCGCCACCGGACAACGTCGTCGCCGGCTGACCGAGTCGCACGTAACCGAGCCCCACGTCGACCAGGGTCTGCATGTGCCGGGCGATCGTCGGCTGGTTCGAGAAGAACTCGAGTGCCTCTTCGATCGGCAGGTTCAGCACCTCGGAGATGTTGAGGCCCTTGAAGGTGACCTCGAGGGTGTCGCGGTTGTAGCGGGCGCCCTTGCAGACCTCGCACGGCACGTAGACGTCCGGGAGGAAGTGCATCTCGATCTTGATGGTGCCGTCGCCCGCGCACGCCTCGCAGCGCCCGCCTTTGACGTTGAAGCTGAACCGTCCCGGCAGGTAGCCGCGGATCTTGGCCTCGCTCGTCTGGGCGAACAGCTTGCGGATGTGGTCGAACACGCCGGTGTAGGTGGCGGGGTTCGACCGGGGTGTGCGACCGATCGGCGATTGGTCGATGTCGATGACCTTGTCGAGCTGGTCGAGCCCGGTGACCCGCTTGTGCAACCCCGGCGGCACCTTGGAGCCGTAGATGTGCTGCATCAGCGACCGCATGAGGATGTCGTTGATCAGGGTCGACTTGCCCGAACCCGACACCCCGGTGACGGCGACGAAGCAGCCCAGGGGGATGTCGACGTCGATGTTGCGCAGGTTGTGCTCGCCGGCGCCCTTGATGCGGATCCACTCGTCGCCGGGGATGCGTCGCTGCTCGGGCACCGGGATGCTGCGCTTGCCCGACAGGTACTGCCCGGTGATCGAGTCCTTGGCCTTGAGCAGGGACTTGTAGCTGCCGGAGTGCACGATGCGGCCGCCGTGCTCGCCCGCGCCGGGGCCGACGTCGACGACGTGGTCGGCGACGCGGATCGTGTCCTCGTCGTGCTCGACGACGAGCACCGTGTTGCCCAGGTCACGCAGGCGGATCAGCGTCTCGATCAGGCGGTGGTTGTCCCGCTGGTGCAGTCCGATCGACGGCTCGTCGAGCACGTAGAGCACGCCGACGAGGCCGGAACCGATCTGCGAGGCGAGACGGATGCGCTGGGCCTCGCCACCCGAGAGCGTCGCCGCCGAGCGCGACAGCGAGAGGTAGTCGAGACCGACGTCGCACAGGAAGCGCAGCCGGACGTTGATCTCCTTGAGGATCGACTCGGCGATCACCGCCTGGCGGTCGTCGAGCACGAGCTCGCGGAGCCGATCGGTCGCCTCGGCGATCGACAGGCTGCACAGCTCGAAGATGTTGAGGTCGTCGATCGTGACGGCGAGCGCCAGCGGGTTGAGGCGTGCACCGTTGCAGGTCGCACACGGCACGAGGCGCATGTAGCCCTCGATCGCGTCGCGGGCGGAGTCGGACTCGGCCTCGGCGTGGCGACGCTTGAGGTACGGGATGACGCCCTCGTACTTGGCGGAGTAGTTGCGGGTGCGGCCGTAGCGGTTCTTGAACTTCACCGCGATGCGCTCGGTGTCGCCGATGCCGAACAGGAGCAGCTTGCGGTCCTTCTTGGCGAGCTTCGCGAACGGCACCGAGTCGTCGATGTCGAACTCCTCGCAGACCGACTCGAGGAGGCGGTGGAAGTACTTGGCGTGGCCCGACGCCCATGGCGCGAGTG
>JAFAFN010000514.1 GCA_023423475.1 Actinomycetes bacterium
CCGGACACCACCGACGGGGATCGCTCGACTCCTCGCTGCCGTCGGCGCGGCCGTTGTCGCAGCGTCGCTGGTGGGCGCGTGCGGAGGATCCGACGACCCGCCGCCCCGGCCCACCACCACGACCATCGACGCCGCGGCGTGGCGCGAGGACCTCGACGACGAGTGCGCTGCACTCAACGAGGAGTACGCGCACCTCGCCGAGTCGGATCCGACGGATGCCGACCAGGCGGTCGCCTACGCCGAGGACGTCCAGCAGTTCGCCGAGGCGCTGGTCGCTGTGGTGCGCGACGCCGCACGAGGTGCCGGCGAGGACGACGAAGCGGCAGCCGCAGAGCTCGTCGACGCGGCGAGCGAGCTCGAGTCGGCCACGACGCAGCTCGCCGACGCGGCGGGCGACGGCGACGTCGAGGCGGTCGATGCAGCGGCGACCGAGGTCGACGAGCTCGGATCACGCATCAACGCCGCAGCGGAAGAACTGGGCGTCGACTCCTGCGGCGGGTTCTGAGCCGGTCAGCTCGGGCGGCAGCTCACCAACCCCGGCTCACCAACCACGGAAGGCCGGCGCCCGACGCTCCCTGAACGCGGTCAGACCTTCGGCGAAGTCGCCTGATGCGGTCAGGAGGTCCTGGGCGAACGCCTCCTCCTCGAACGCAGTGTGCCGGCTCGATTCGAAGGACCGGTTCACGAGCCACTTGGTGAGCGCCAGCGCCTTGGTCGGAGCCAGTGCGAGGCGACCGGCGATCTCGTCGACCGTCGCGCCGAGCTCGGCGGCGGGGACCACGCGATTCGCGATGCCGAGCCGTTCGCAGCGCTCGGCGGGCACGTCCTCCGCGAGGAACATCAGCTCCTTGGTGATCTGCGGTCCGACGATCCGGGGCAGCAGGTAGGCGCCACCGGCGTCGGGCATGATGCCGCGCTTCACGAAGACCTCGACGAGCTTCGCGTTGTCGGCCATGACGACCAGGTCACATGCGAGCACGAGGTGCGCACCGCCGCCGGCGGCGGTGCCGTTGACCGCAGCGATCACCGGCTTGTCGCAGTCGAGGATCGACGACACGAGGCGCTGCCAGCCGCGCTTGATCAGTCGGGCGGCATCGCCGACGGATCGGTCGGGAGCACCCTCAGGGATCGGGGGTGTGGGCTTCTGGGGTCCTCCGAGGTTGGCGCCGGTGCAGAAGTGGCGTTCGCCGGCACCGGTCAACACGATGCAGCGCACCGCGAGGTCGGCTGATGCCCACTCGAACCACTCGGTGAGCTGGTCCCGCATGACGGCGTTGAGCGAGTTGCCCTGGTCCGCGGCGTTGATCGTGATCCGTGCGATCCCGTCGGTCACCTCGTAGGTGACGAGTTCGTCGGTGGGGGTCTCGCTCATGGTCTCCTCGATCTGCTCGGCTGGTCCGCGACCGGCCAGGTTGGCTCCGCTGACGGAGCGTCACGCTAGTGGTGACTCAACCGCGTGCCGCACGCCGCAGCGCGGCGGCAGCCACCGTCGCCGCAGCGGAGGGTGACGTGTGCAGGAAGAACGACGGCTCGGTGAGCTCGAGCTCGAGCAGCATCGGCCGGCCGTCCGCTCCCCGGAGCACGTCGACCCGGGCGTAGAGCAGCGGCCCCGTGCCGAGCCGACGTGTCGCGACGTCGAGCACCTCGGTCGCGAGATCGACCTCGTCGGTCGTCGCGGTGGCGGCATCGATCTGCTCGACCGCGAAGAGGCCGTCGACATCGGCGGCGCCGCCGCGCAGCAGCGCACCCTTCCTGAAGGCGTGGCTGAGCTGCCCGTCGATGAGCACCATGCCGGTCTCCCCGACGTCGTCCACGGAGTCGAGATACGGCTGGACCATCACGTCGCGCCCGTCGTCGAGCAGGCCGATCGCATGCGCGACGGCGTCGTCCATCTGCTCCGGCCGGTAGCGGGCGGTGTCCTTCGAGCCGGCTGAGATCGTCGGCTTGACCACCAGGTCCGAACCCGGCGGGACCGCGGCGAGGATCCTCGCCGCGGCACCCGGCACGTCGAACCCGTCGGAGCTGTCGAGGAAGGTCGTCGGGACGGTCCGGATCCCGGCGGTCGCGAGATCGGCCAGGTAGTGCTTGTCGGTGTTCCACGCCACGACCGCCGAGGGGTTGGCGACGGAGGTCGTACGCTCGACCCGTTCGATCCAGGCGAGGAACTCGTCGTGGCGTGAGGTGTAGTCCCAGGTGGAGCGGATCACGACCAGGTCGACGTCGGACCAGTCGACCTCCGGGTCCGTCCACACCGCAGGTCGGACATCGACGTCGAGCTCCTCGAGCGCCGCGACGAGCAGCGGCGCGTCCTCGTCGACCTCCCACGCCTCGGCGGCCGTCGCCAGCGCGATGCTCGTCATCGTCCGGCCATCTCGGCGACGAGGGGTGCGAACGCCCGGGCGGAGGGTCCGGGGATCACGTGGTACGAGTAGCCCCAGCGGTCGCGTCGCACCTCGAGCTGCTCCGCGAGCTCGGCGACGGTGCCCAGCATGACCATCGGGGACTCCAGGAGTCCGTCCGGCTCGGTGCCGAACGCCGGGGCGAGCAGCTCTGCGGTGCCGGCCGCGTCGTCGGTGATCTCCGCCACGGCGAGCCACGCGTTGAGCTCGATGTCGTCGAAGCGGTCGCCGGCACCCTCGCGGAGCCAGCCGAGCTTCTCGTCGATGCGGTCCACCTGTGCGTCGCGGGCTGCAGCCGCATCGATCTCGCCGGAGTGGATCGAGGGGTTGACCCCGACGATGTCGGCCTGCGCGCCGGCGAAGCGCAGCATCCGCGGTGCTCCGGCGCCGATGAGCAGCGGTGGTCCGCCGGGTCGGGACGGCGCAGGAGTCCCGTCGAGCCCGTCGACGTCGTAGTGCTCGCCGTGGAAGGTGAACGGGCCAGGCGAGAACAGCCCACGGAGCACGGTGACCGCCTCGATCATCCGTGAGACGCGTGTGCCCGGCGCATCCATCGTGATACCGGAGCTGGTGTAGTCCGTCGCCTTCCAGCCGGCACCGATGCCGAGCTCGAGGCGACCGCCGGAGAGCAGGTCGATGGTCGCGAGCTCACGCGCGAGCACGACGGGGTGACGGAAGTCGGCGGCCAGCACGAGCGAGCCCACGTTGATGGTCGTGGTCGCCGCTGCCGCCGTCGCCATCGCCGCGATCGGACCGAGCCCCTCGTCGAAGTGGTCCGGGACGAACAGCGTCGAGAACCCGGCGTCCTCCGCCCAGCGGGCGCTGTCGGCCCAGCTCATCTCGTCGAGCGGGCCCTGGAGCTCGACGGCGAATCGGAAGCGACGTGGGTGTGCCATGGCGGCGACGATATCGCCGCGCCGTCCGGGTCGAGCTCTCGGCGTCGGCTCAGACCGAGCTCGCCGCTCCGCCACCCGACGACGCGAGCGGGAAGGCGACGAGGATCCCGTCGACCCCACCATTCGGGGGTGTCTCGGCGAACTGCCCCGACGTGGTGCCGACCACGACCAGGAGTCCGTCCTCGGTGGTGGCGAGCCCGTGGGAACGGTCCTCTCCGTCGGTGCCGAGTCGTGAGCTCCACAGCACCTCGCCGGTGCCGGCATCGAGCGCGGCGAGGAACAGGTCCACGCCGCCGCCGTCGCCGCCGTCCTCGATCAGGTCGCCGAACTCGCCGTCGGTGGTTCCGGTGACGTAGATCGTCGACCCGTCGGCCACGACGCCGGACACCGACTCGGCGCCGGCGGAGCCGAACTGCGTGCTCCACAGCAGCGCCCCGTCGGTCGCGAACGAGGCGACGACGGCATCGGTCCCTCCGGCCGCGGTGGCCGGGCCGGCGCCATCGAAGTCGCCGTCGGTGGTGCCCGCCGCCACGAACTGCTCGGTGCCACGGCGGGCCTCGCCCATCGCCGCCACGGCGGAGAACGTGTCGGTGCCCGTCGATCCGACCTGCGTGATCCACCGCTGGTTGCCCGAGGTGTCGAAGCGCGAGATCCAGCCGTCCCGGCCGCCGTTGCTCGGGCCTTCGAGATCGCCGTCGGTGTAGCCGACGAAGATGCCATCAGCGCCCTGGGTCGTGGTGACCCCGAGGGCCCCGTCCTCGAGCGAGGTGCCGAACTGCCGAGCCCAGACCGGTCGACCCAGTGCATCGGTCTGCACCGCCAGCGCATCGCCACCACCGAGGCCCCGTCCGGAGGGGTCCTGCGCACCGGGGAGCAGGCCGCTCGCCGTGCCCGACACGTAGCCCGTCGGGTCCTGCGCCGCGAGCGCGGCGCCGGTGACCTGCTCGGCGTCGGGACCGCCGAGCTGGTGGACGGTGCCGGTCGCACCGTCCTCGTCGAGTGCGCCACACCATGCATCCTGCGCGCCGGCCGGGGTCGACCCGAACGCCCCGTCGGTCGTGCCGCACGCGAGCACGGCCTCGTCGTTCGCCGAGACGCCCGTGGCCGAGTCGGCACCGGGCGAACCCGAACCGCTCGCCGCGACGATCTCGCCCTCGGTCGTCACCACGGTGGCCAGGGCGTCGCTCGGTCCGTCGACCGGTCCGTCGATGCCATCCGTCGTCGTGCCTGGCGCACCGGCGGTCGTGCCGCTCGTCGAGCCCACCGCCACGACCGCCGCCTGGTGTCCGGTCACCGCGAGCAGGCGGTCGTCACCGGGTCCACCGACCTGGAGCTTCCAGGCGATCGGCAGCGGCTCGGGTGCGTCGGCCTGGGTCGTGCCCGGCACACGGGAGTCGGTCGGCAACGTCGTCGTGGTGTTGTGCTCCGGCAGGGTGACCGTCGCCGGCTCGTCCCGGTCGAGCGAGCAGGCCGAGACCGTCACGGCGAGTCCCACGAGCGCGAGGATCGCCGCAGCTCGAGCGCGACCGCTCGGCGTCCGGGTGCGGTGGAGTCGCTCGGTCGGCTCGCTCACTGGTCGGGGGTCCTCTCGGTCGATCGCGTCGGCGGCGACGCGTGCATCGGCACCGTATTCTCACAGCCCCCACCGCCGAGTGCAGCGCGCCGGGAGATCACTCGCGGGGGACCCACAGTTGTGGCACCATCACGTGATGAGCGATCTGCCCCCTCTCGACCAGCCGCAGGCCCACGTGGTGGTCGGACCGAACGACCAGCGCGGACCCTACGCACTCGAGCTGCTGATCAGCGAGGTCATCGCCGGTCGGCTCAGCGATGAGACGCCCGTCTGGTGGCCGGGCCTGCCCGACTGGACGACCATGGGGGCGCACCCGGGCGTCGCCGCCGAGCTGCAGGCCCGTCGTGCGCCGGCCCCCGCTCCGGCACCGGGATGGGCCGATCCCGCCGCCCAGGCCGCGGCTGCCCAGCCCGCGCCGGCAGCGCCCCAGCCCGTCGAGGCCCAGCCGGCAGCGCCCCAGCCCGTCGAGGCTCAGCCGGTCGAGGCCCAGCCCGCCGACCCGTTCGCACCACCGGCCGAGGCCGACATCGCCGAGGCGATCGTGATCGAGGACGGGGTGGTCGTCACCGAGACCGTCGTCGTCGCCGACGGCGTCGTGGTCGCGGACGAGATCACCGTCGACGTGATCGAGCAGCGCCACGTCGAGGCCTACGCCGCCCTCGTCGGACGCAGCTCCGCCCGGGCCCAGGTCCGGGAGCGGGTGGACGCCGTCGACAAAGCGATCGTCACGACCGTCGTCGCCGCTGCCGGGGACCGAGGGTTCGAGCTCTCCGAGCGGGCGGACGTCGACCGCGGGCACGAGCTCCGCCTCGACTCCGCAGCGGGTGACCTGCTCGTCATCTCGCTGGGTCGCGTGGTCGCGAGCCGGGTCGAGGACATCCGTGGCGAGCACCTGCCGTTGACCGTCTCCTACCGCTCCGGTGCCTATGAGGGCGGAGCCGATGCCGGCGAGGGCGAGCACGGCGAGGTGCGTGTCGTCTCCGACGAGTGGACCGGTCAGGCGACGAGCACCGTGTCGCTCTTCCTCGGGGTGGGCGACTACTTCTCGGAGTCCCTCGAGCTCGACGAGGACGCCCTCGCGCTCGACATCGCCGCGACCATCGCGACGGTGCAGCAGCGACTCAGCTGAGTCCTGGCTCCACCCCTGCGGTGGGCACGCTCACGATGGAGCAGCCAGGCCGAGGTGTGCCTGGGGTGACCAGGTCGGGAACGTCCGAGCCAGGTCCGTGCCACCGGCGCGCACCGTGAGCACTTCGGCGAGGACCTGCCGGTAGTCGTTGAGCACGACCAGATCGCCCTCGGGTCCGTTCTCGATGCGGTCGGGGAAGCTCCCGTACACGCCACCGCGGATGCCGCCACCCATGACGAGCATGGCGGAGCCCCGCCCGTGGTCGGTGCCGCCCGAGCCGTTCTCGTTGATCGTGCGGCCGAACTCCGAGAGGCACACGACGGTGACGCCGACGGAGCCGCCGAGGTCCTGGTGGAACGCCTGCAGGGCGGTCGACAGGCTGGCCGCCCGCGAGCGGAACGTGCCGTTCACCTCGGGGACGCCCTGACCGTTGTGGGTGTCCCAGCCGCCGTGGTCGATCGTCGCGACCCGCAGCCCGACACCCGCCCGGATGAGTCGGGCGATCTCCTTCAGGTTCGTCGACAGGTCGTCCCAGCCGTAGGCGGCGCCGTTGCGAGGGCCGGGATCGGCCGGCAGCGCCCTGATGGTGGCCACGGTGTCGAGCGCACCCGCGCCGGTCGACGCGATGACGTCGGCGGAGCGTCGATGCATCGCGGCCAGGGCCGTCGTCGCGGCGTTGTTGTCGGCGAAGCCCGTCACCCCGAACTCGGCGATGCGGTTCATCGCGACGCTGGGGGC
>JAFAFN010000590.1 GCA_023423475.1 Actinomycetes bacterium
ACGGACCGTCGAGCTCGAGTCCCTCGATGAAGCGATCGACGAACGCCCTGTTGCGGACACGGCGCATCGGCGGGAGCAGCTGGAGCATCTGCTCGCGGTAGCGGGCCTCGGCGAGTCGGGAGTCGCACACCGCCACCACACCTCGGTCGGTCGCCGTGCGGATCAGTCGGCCGACGCCCTGGGCGAGCTGCATGCCCGCGGCCGGCACCGAGACCGCCATGAACGCGCGCTCGTCGCCGACGAGCTCGGACCGGGCCTCGACGATGGGGTCGCTCGGCACGGGGAACGGGATCTTGTCGAGCACGACCGCGCTGCAGGTCGTGCCGGGACTGGACATGCCCGTCCAGAAGCTCGCCGTCGCGAACAGGCAGGCGTGCTCCTCGGTGACGAAGCGCTCCTGGAGCACGGGGTTCGGAGCGTCGCCCTGTGAGAGCAGCACGAAGTCGTCGCCGAGCGCGGCCCGGCAGCGCTCCACCGTCGCTCGCAGCATCGAGTTCGACGTGAACAGCGCGAGCGTGCGGCCGTTGCAGGCCCGGATGAGGTGCTCGATCTCCGCGGCGACCTGTTCGGGCCACTGCGGCTGGTTCGGCCGAGCGATCTTGGGCACGTAGAGCAGCGCGTGGTCCTGGAAGTTGAACGGCGATGCCACCGAGATGAACGTGGCGTCGAGCCCGAGGCGCTTCGCGGTCCCGGGATCGAGCGTCGCCGAGCAGCACACGACGGTGAGCTCATCGTCCTCCCAGGCCCGCTTGCGGAGCGTCGCGGCGACGTCGATGCGCGTGAGTCGGACCGCGTGTCGATCGGAGCGGGTGGTCTCGACCCAGCAGACCGCACCCGGCTCGAGCTTGCCGAGCAGGGCCTGCGTGTCGTTGACCGCGGACTCGGCGGTGCGCACGGCGCGGTCGATGCGGTGTCGGGCCGAGGACTCCCCGGCGTTCTTCGCCGCGACGCGGAGGCTGTTGAGCGCACGGTCCGACGCGGACAGCGCGGAGGACAGCGCACCGCTGAGGGCGACACCGGGGCCGTCGTGCAGACGCAGCGAGGTCGGCGTGCCACCCTGGTGGCCGCGGTTCGCCGCCACCGCGACCAGCTCGCCCTGGAGCGCCGCCTCGAGGGTCTCCGCAGCGGTCCGCAGCGAGCGGGACACGATCTCGTCGCCCGCGACGCAGCGGTCGTGCACCCTGGCGAGGTTCGCGAGCCGGCCTGCGGTCATCTCGATCGACAGCGATCCGACGATGGAGTCCTCGAACTCGTGCGCCTCGTCGATCACGAGCTGGGTGTGCGGCGGCAGCAGCGTCCGGCCCGTCTGGATGTGTGCCCCGTAGAGGTGCGCGTTGACGACGACGATCTTGGCCGCCTCGGCACGTTCGCGGGCCCGCTCGGACCAGCACTCCTCGGAGTACGAGCACCGTGAGGCTCCGACGCACTCTCCCGGTCCCACCGAGACCGCTCCCCAGGCCTTCCAGTGCGGGGTGAACGGCAGCTCGGCCATGTCGCCGGACGTGGTCGACTCGGACCACTCGAGGATCTGCTCGACCTCGGCGACCAGCGCCTCGTCGTCGAGCTCGTCGCTGCCGGCGGTCGGTTCGTCCATGTCGAGGCGTTGCTGGGTGGCGCCGTGCAGCTGGACCCGCACCTCGGACGCGGCGGCTTCGCAGAGGTAGTTGGAACGCCCCTTGAGCACGGCGTAGTCGACGGGCACGTCGAGCACCGACGCAAGGAAGGGCAGCTCGACCTCGGCCAGCTGGTCCTGGAGCGCACGGGACGACGTCACCACGACCGTGCGCGTGCCACGGGTCGCCGCCGCGACCGCGGGGAGCAGGTAGGCCAGCGACTTCCCCACGCCCGTCGGACCCTGCACCGCCAGGTGCTGCCCGCTACGGAAGGCGTCGTCGACCGCCTCGACCATCTCACGCTGGGACGGCCGGTCCTCGCCGTCGGGGATCGAGGCGACCACCGTCGTCAACAGGTCGCCGGGCGCGACGGAGGGACTGGCGGTCGGGGACATCGGCCCAAGACTAGGAGCGGACCGAGGGCCCTCAGTGGAGCCTGCGCCCCGGAGGGCTCGGTGCTCGTCGGCCACGGATCATCAACACGAGGCCGCAGGCCGTCATGACCACCGCGAGTGCGACGAGCGAGCCGATGCCGGCGCCGGTGAAGGGCAGGCGGCCGGGGGTCCCGCCGCTGGACGGCCCGGAGCCGCCACCCGGACCCAGCGGCGGTCGAACGGCCGCATCGGTGGGACGCGGCGTGCTGATCGACGTCGTCGGCCCCGGGCCGGTGGTGCTCGGACCTGCCGTCGTCGGCACCGCGGTCGTCGGCCCTGTGGTCGTGGTCGGGCAGGCGTCGCCCCACACCACCAGTGAGCGCACGGTGCCGGTCGCGCCCTGGAGCTCGTTCCCGGTCGTCGCCGGCAGATGCGCCCTGAACATGGCGTACCAGATCGCGCCGGGTGCGAGGTTCGGTGCGTGGTGCTCGAGGTCGCCGTCGAGCACCGTCGCCGGGATCTCGACACGGGCGCCACTGGCACAGGTCGCCGGTGCGGCTCCCACGGACGGTGTCCACGGTTCGATGCACACGTCGAGTCCGATGCGGAGCGCGTCGAGCACTTCACCGGTGGGCTCGAGGGTCACCTCGATGGCGAGTGGGCCGTCGGTGGTGTTCTCGACGGTCATCGGCCACTGCCGGGTCGACCCCGGCGCCAGGTCGGGGAAGTCGATCGTGTCCGAGGTGCCCGCCGGATCGGCGTCACCGCCCCCGCAGAGCTGCGCTGCTGCGTCGCCGAGCGCGATCACCAGCACGATCGTCACCACTGCCGCCGCGACGAGGCCCGTGGCGGGCCCGCCGAGGCGGGGACGGCCGCGGTCCATCACCGGTCGCCGTCCCACGTGTCGGTCGTCCCGGTTCATGGAGCGACCAACAGGATCGTGGTGGCACTGCCGACGGCCACGGCGACCGCCGATGCAGCGAGCGGCAGTTGCGACGCCGGCTGGCGGAGCACCGCGCCGGGCACGACGGCGTCGGGTCCGGGTCCGACGCCCAGCTGGCCCGACGCGTTCGACCCCCAGCAGTAGGCCGACGACGTGGCGGGTGCGCCAGAGAGCACGCAGAAGGTGCTCGACGCCGTCGGACCTCGCCCCGCGGCCAGGCCGGACGCGGTGCCGAGGGGCAGCTGCGAGGCGCCGGTCCCCACCCTGGCGACCTCGGTCGCGGTGCGCACCACGTTCGAGCTCGTCCCGGTGTCGATCGTGATGTCGGCACCGAGCTGACCAGAGCGGTTCGTGCCCCAGCAGTACGGGGTGCCGTCGTGCAGCACGCACGCGGAGCTGGCGCCGACTGCCACCTCGGTCACCAACGCCGTCGCCGGCAGGGACGATGCCGGAGCGGTCTGGACCGGAATCGGAACGGTCTGGGCGACTCCGGGAAGGCCGGTTCCGTCTCCAAGCTGACCGTATCCAGACCAGCCCCAGCACCACGCGGATCCTGATGCCACCGCGCAGACAGTCTCGGGTCCCAGCGAGACGTCGGTGACCGCACCGGTGCTCCACATCGCAACCGTGGCTACGGGCACCGTCACGCCGGTCGCAGAATTGATTCCGTTGCCGAGCCGTCCGTGGAGTCGGCTGCCCCAGCAGTACAGGCGTCCTGCAGCGATGGCGCACGCGTAGGCGCCCTGACCGCTGCCGCCGGTCTCGACATCGGTCACCGTCCCGGCAGGCAGGGTCGAGCCGGCGGTACCGACCACGGCGACGGCACGAGGCACCGAGCTGGCGAGGAACGAGCCGTCACCGAGCTGGCCCGAGGTGTTGTCGCCCCAGCAGTACACGCGCCCGGCGGCGACGGCACAGGCGAAGCCGTCCGCCACCGAGACATCGGTGACCGTCGCCGACGACGGGAGCTGCGAGCCGCCCGGATCGGCCTCGGTGAGCACGGACACCGCCAGCGGATGGTCCGTCGTGGTGCCGTCGCCGAGCTGGCCCATGTCGTTGGAGCCCCAGCAGGCGGCACGTCCGACGGCGACGGCGCAGCCCGACGTGGTCCCGAGGCTCACCGAGGACACCGAGAGCCCATCGGGGATCGCGCTGCCCGCCGGCACCAGCACCCGGACCGCCGTGTTGCGGTCACCCGTGCCGCCCGAGGCGAAGGTCCCGGTGGCGTCGCTGCCCTGCGCCCACCAGAGCGTCGGGACGACGGCCACGTCGGTGTCAACCTCCGCACGGTCCGACAGCTCAGCATCCGTCACCGCAGGAGCGGGCACCGCAGCGAGGACGGCGACGGCGAGCCCCGCCGCCAGCGCGATCACCGGCAGCGACCCCCTGAGCTCTCGGTCCCCGTGGCGCCGCATCAGCTCACCCGGTAGGGCACATCGTCGATCCAGAGGACCGCGCGAGTGCGGCGGCGGGTCTCGGTCCCGGCAGCCCAACAGGCCCAGCCGGCCAGTGCACCCGCCACGAAGACCGCCCACGGGCTGTCGAGTGCGGTCATCCATCGACCGACGAGCGGCACGGATCCGACCACGAGGTCCGCCGTCGCGGCGACGTGGGGGCGCGGGTCGGGACCGGGGTTGGCGTCGCCCTGCAGGGTCATCGACATCGTGCCGTCCGTCGGGTCCACGACCGAGAGGTCCACCACACGGTGGGTGACCCGCGATCCGTCGTCGCGTTCGACGCTCACGACCGCGCCGGGCTCGAGTGCCGCCGCGGGGGTCGACCGGGCGATGGCCAGGGAGCCGACGGGCAGCGACGGCTCCATCGACGAGCCGGCGACGATCAGGGGTCGCAGGTCGAGGACCGCGGCGGCCGCCACGAGCAGCAGACAGGCACAGCCCAGCACCGCGCCGAGGTCGAGCAGGCGTCGACGGGGTCGACGGGGCCGACGGCCACCGTGATCAGACACCCGCCTGCTCCGCGACGAAGTCGAAGGTCACCGTGGCCGACCCGCCGCCGGTGCCGACGACGGAATCGGGCAGCCCGACCGCGATGCAGAGGTCGACGGCATCCCCTCCGGCGAGGGGGACGTCGGCGAACGCCACGCTGCCGATCGGCTCATCGATCGCGTAGGGCGCCACGGCGCCGGCGACGACCCCCGCGTCGCAGGCGGTGCCGGTGGTCGGGACCACCGACATGAGCAGCTCCTCGGGCGTGTCCGGTCCAAGTGGGTCGAGCTCGAGCGAGGTGGCGAGCGACAGGTCGGCATCGACGTCGCCGATGTTCGCGACCTCGAGAGGGGAGTAGACCGTCTCGCCCGGCGCGATCCGGTCCGCCCCGGCGACGACCAGCTCGTAGGGCACCGGGTTGCCCTGCTCTCCGTCGACGGTGATGTCCAGCGTCCCCACGGTGAAGCCAGCGGTCACCTCGGCGGAGTCGGAGAACGCCGCCGAGGTGAGGATCCCTCCGAGTGCGAGCACGCCGCCCACTCCCAGGAGGATCCGCAGACGATCACCGAACATCGATCCCACGGTCGTCGACATCTCGAGCACCTTCCCATCGACATCATTGCGTCCACACTGTGTCGGCAGACGCGGGAGGACGCTGAAGTCGATGGATCCGGATGGACCAAGGACATGGTCCGCCCGACCCAGCGCGTCGGCGCCGGGCGGACCATGTCGTCAGTGCTCTGACCCTGATATTGCAGGTGGGTTGGGGTTGTTGATGCTGTGAGCGCGACAAGTGCCCCTGCTGGCTGGCACGATTCGAAGTGCGACCTACGAATTGTGACCGGCCAGAGGAGCACCTGACAGGTGAACGCTACCGCGCTGTTGTTCGACGCTGGTGAGACCGTTGCTCGTCCCCGACGCCAAGCGGCCCGGCTGGCGGTGGAACGCTCCGGTGATGACGTGACCGGGATCGCTGGGGCGGCGTTGTGGGGTCCATTCTTGGACCGCTTGAACGTGGTCGACGCGGCGGACGAGATCGGGCTCCGTCCGATCGGCTCGGGTGGCTACACCGGTGGCGAGTGCTACCGGACCCTGGTCGAGGTGCTCCTCGCTGGCGGTGATTTCCTCTCGGATCGGTCGCTGCTCGCTGGGGCGACCCAGCGGCTCCGGGGAGCGCATCGGTTGCCGTCACACACCACGTTGTTTCGGTTCTGCGCGGGCGCGGATCTCGGTCGGGCGCAGAAGGCTGCGGCGGTGAACCGCACGATGCTGGCTCGGGCGTGGGCGATGGGGTTCGGGCCTTCGGGCGGGGTCGTCACGATCGACCCGGACGCGACGGGTGTCGCGACCTACGGACCTGGCAAGGAAGGGTCCAGGTTCAGCTACAGCGGTCAGACAGGGCTGTCGCCGCTGCTCGGCATGTGCGGCGAGACCGGTGACGTGCTCGCGGTTCGAGCCCGCTCCGGGAGCGCGAACCCGGGCCGGGCGATGGGCAGCTTCATCAGCGAATGCGTCTCGGCGATCCCGCGTCAGGTCCGCGCCGAGAAGAACCTGTGGGTCCGGATCGATTCCGCCGGGTTCCAACTCGAGGTGTTCGACACCTGTGACCGGCTCGGCGCCGCGTTCAGTGTGACTGCCCGCCAGCAAGCCAACGTGCGAGCAGCGATCGAGACGCTCGCTGCGGACCCCGACACGGTGTGGGTCCCGGCGCTCGGCGCCGAGCACGCCCTGGGTTCCGAGATCGCCGAAACCCACCTCGATGTCGGTGTTCGTCACGTCGGTTCCCGACGTCGCCTCCGGTTGATCGTGCGGCGTCAACGCCGCAGCGTCGGAGACCAACTCTCCTTCGATGACCTCGATGGGTGGCGGTTCCACGCGATCGTGACGAACCTGCCCGCTTGGTTCGCTCCACCCGAGGAGGTCGAAGCACATCACCGGCTCCGAGGCGGGGTCCCCGAAGACACCATCCGGCAACTCAAGGAGGACTACGGACTCATCCACGCACCGGTCGGCAACTTCTTCGGGAACTGGCTCTGGTGGCACGCATGCGCGCTCGCACACAACATCGGGCACTGGATCCGCGACCACTTCCTCCCCGAAGAGTTCCGACGCTGCCGCGGCAAACGACTCCGAATCGCGTTCTTCAACGCCCCCGCCCGAGTCGTGACCCACGCACGCGGCCTTCAGCTCCGCCTCCCCAGATCACACCGCTGGGGCGCAGAGTTCATCGCAGCACTTACCAGGATCCGAGCACTCCCAGCCTTCGCCTGACCGGCCAGGCCAACGAGCACCTTCCGACGCCGGACAACACAGAGCCACCGCAGCACCCGTCACCGTCACGTCCCCGAACGCCCCCACCAAGCCGAGCCCACCAAACCCCGGCCCAGACCACCCGGCCACACACCCACTGAAATATCCGGGTCAGAGCGTGGGCGGGAGGATGGCCTCGACGAGGTTCGGGCCCGGAGTCGCCAGCGCCGCCTCGAGCTGCTCGGTGAACTCCTCGGCGGTCGTCGCGCGGGTCGCGCTGACACCCATCCCACGGGCGATCGACACGAAGTCGAGCGTGGGGTTGGTGAGGTCGAGCATCTCGAGCGCCTTCGGTCCGGGATCGGCGCCGACCCGGGTGAGCTCGAGGTTCAAGATGGCGTACGACTGGTTGTTGAGGATGACCGTCGTGACGTCGAGGCCCTCGCGGACCTGGGTCCACAGGGACTGGATCGTGTACATCGCACTGCCGTCCGCCTGGAGGTTGACCACGCGACGTCCCGGGCTGGCGACCGCGGCGCCGGTGGCGACGGGCATGCCGTAGCCGATGGCGCCACCGGGCAGACACAGCCAATCGTGGCGTGGGGCGCCGGCGGTGAACCCAGCGGCGAAGAGCCCTGCGGTGTTGCCCTCGTCGACGACGATGGCGTCCTCGGGCAGCAGCGCCCCGAGTGCCGATGCCAACGTGTCGGCCTTCAACTCGCCGGTGGGGCGGTCCGGTCGGAACGCCGGGGCCAGGTCCGCTGCGTCGGGCGCTGCGCCGAGTGCGTCCGCGAGCGCTTCGAGCGCGGCGGTGGAGTCCTCGCCGGGCTGCGAGAGCACGTGCACGGTGCAGCCGTCGGGCACGAGGTCCGACGCCTTGTCCGGGTAGGCGAAGAAGGACACCGGCGACGCCGCCTCGACGAGGATGAGGTGGTCGAGTCCATCGAGCTGCGCCTGCGCGAACTCCGCGAGGTACCCCAGGCGGTCGAACGCCGGGAGCCCTGCGCCCCGCTCGAGACGAGCGGGGAAGGTCTCGACGATGACCTTCGCTGCCGATGTCGTGGACACACGTGAGGCGGCGAGCAGACCGGCCTCGCGGGTGACGCTGCCTCCGACGAGGATGCCGACGGATGCGTCCGAGCGGAGCACGTCGGCGATCGACTCGATCACGTCCGTCGCGACCGGACGGCGCGGCTCGATCGCCCGGGGGGCGACGGGGCCCGGCGCCTCGAGCCAGCAGACGTCGGCGGGGAGGATCAGCGTGGCGACCTCTCCGGGCGGGCCCATGGCGGCCGCCACCGCGTCCGCGGCGTCGTCCGCGACCTCGGCGGGGTCCGTCGAGGAGCGGATCCACGTCGAGACACCCTTGGCGATGCTGTGGATGTCGCTCTGCAACGGGGCGTCGTACTTGGCGTGGTACGTGGCGTGGTCGCCGATGATGTTGACGATCGGGGTCCGGCCACGACGGGCGTTGTGCAGGTTGGCCAGGCCGTTACCGAGGCCGGGTCCCAGGTGCAGCAGCACCGCGGCCGGCTTGTCGGCCATGCGGGCGTAGCCGTCTGCTGCACCGGTGGCCACGCCCTCGAAGAGGGCCAGGACCGAGTGCATCTCGGGCACGTCGTCGAGCGCGGCGACGAAGTGCATCTCGGAGGTGCCGGGGTTCATGAAGCAGGTGTCGACGCCGGCGTCGACGAGTGTCCGGATGAGTGCGTGTGCACCGTTCATCTGCGTGGTTCTCCGTTCGTGTGCGTGTGCGTCGTGGCGTGGTTAATGCTCAGTCGAACAGGACGCCGGGGTTGAGGATGCCGTTCGGGTCGAACGCCGACTTGATGCGACGCATGAGGTCGATCTTCGCGGGGTCCTCGAGCTCGTTGAAGTAGTGCTTCTTGGCGTAGCCGATGCCGTGCTCGCCCGAGATCGCGCCGCCGAGCTCCATGCCCTTGGTGAACAGGGCCGTGAGCAGCTTCGAGCGGCGCTCGTCGTCCGAGCAGAAGATGCCCATGTGGACGTTGCCGTCGCCCGCGTGGCCGCAGCCTGCGATCCACGCCTCGTACTCGGCCGCGAGCGCGGGGACCGCCTCCATGAAGGAAGGGATCTGGGCACGGGGCACGACGATGTCGATGATGTCGTCCGCCCCGTTCGCCTTGGCCATCCAGAAGGCCTTCTCGCGGGCGTCGATCAGCCCTGCGGCCGACGCCGCGGGCAGGACGTAGACGTCCATGGCGCCCAGGTCACCCAGCTGCTCGGCGAGCTGGGCGGTGTCCTGGTCGAGTCGGTCCTCGGAGGTGTTCTCGAGCATGACGACCAGGTAGGCCAGCGCGGTGTCCTTCACCTCCTGGGGGATGCCCAGCTCGAGCCCGGTGAAGCTCTGCACCGCGGACATCGTGAGCAGATCGATGTACTCCAGGATGAGCGGGTCGACACCCGAGTCGATGATCCGAGGCACCGCGGCGGTGACCTCATCGAGCGTCGAGAAGGGGGCCAGCACCGTGGCCTGGTGTGCCGCTCGCGGGTAGAGGCGCAATGTCGCCTCGGTCACCAGCGCCAGGGTGCCCTCGCTGCCGATGACCAGCTGGGTCAGGTCGTAGCCGGTCGAGGCCTTGACGAACTTGCCGCCGGAGCGCAGCACCTGGCCACCGGGCAGCACGGCCTCGACGCCCAGCACCTGGTGGCGCGTCACGCCGTACTTCACCGCACGCATGCCACCGGCGTTGGTCGCGATGTTGCCGCCGAGGCTGGCGGAGTACTCGCCCGGGTACACCGGGTAGACCAGGCCCTGGGCACGGGTCAGCTCGTCGAGCTCGTTCAGTCGCACGCCGGGCTGGACCACGGCGGTGTGGTTGTCGGGGTCGATCTCGATCACGGAGTTCATGCGCTCGAACGAGACCACGATCGAGTCGGAACCGGGACGAGCCGCCCCGGAGAGCCCCGTGCCGGCGCCCCGTGCGGTCACGGGCACACCCAGCTCGTCCGCGATCCGCAGCACCGCGGCGACCTCGTCGGTGTGCTCGGGACGCACGACCACCGCGGGCGTCACCGCCTCGACCGTGAGGCACTCGTCGTGGGTGTAGTCGTCGCCGCTCTCGGCGCCGGCCTGCACCCGGTCCGCACCGAGCTCGCCCGACAGGCGGTCGATCAGATCAGCCATGTTCGTCTCCGTGGTCGGGGAACGGTCGGCCGTCCCCCCTCGTCGTCCGCCCCCCGAGGGCGCTACCGCTGGCCGCGAGTCTGTCAGATCACGGCGCCCCGGCAGATCACGGCGCCCCGGCAGATCATGGCGCTTCGTCAGGTCAGCGCAGGGTCAGGTCAGCATCCTGGTCAACATGATCACGACGGTGGCCTCGGCGCGTCGGCGCGAGAGCGAGCGGAACACCCGTAGCTGGTCCCACGTCTCGAACCCTGCGATGACGTCGAGCGCGTCGAGGGTCGATCGTCGCGAGTCGGCGTCGAGCACGGCGAGCTCTGGCTCGAAGCACGACTCGACCTGGCGACGGAGATCCGCCGAGAGCTCGTCGAGTCGGCTGCGCAGCACCGTGGAGGTGTGGGCGCGCGTGCCGATCGCGTGCCGGACCGGGGTGATGAACTCGAAGAGCTCCGCCCGACGAGCGGCGAGGTCGTCGATGCGGGCGTCGAGGGTCCCGGATGAGTCGGGTGGATCGAGTAGCGGCAGCACCCGTCGTGCCTGCTCCGCTGCCAGCTCGAGGTGCAGCGCGTCGAGGTCGTCGAAGTGCTGGAAGACCGAGCGCACCGAGACCCCCGCACCCTCGGCGATCTGGGCCGCGGTGGGGGCGAGCACGCCTGCGTCGAGCAGGGCGAGCAGCGCGTCGACGATGGCCGAGCGGGTCCGCTCCCCGCGACGCACACGACCGTCGGTGGCGCCCGCGTCCGACGGCTCCACCCCGGGGACCGACCGGCCGGCGCTCACGCCGACGGGGTCGAGGCGATGAAGTCGATCACGACGCGTGCCAGCTCGGGGCCACGATCCTCCTGGAGGAAGTGGCCACCGCCCTCGATGACCGCATGGGGTCGTCCCTCGGCGCCGGGCACCTTGTGCTGGAACACACGCTCGCCGCCCTTCGTGATCGGGTCGCTGTCGGAGAAGGCCGTGAGCACGGGCTTCGTCCAGGCTTCGAGCACCTCCCACGCCGCTCGGTTGGCGGCGGCGGCGGGATCCCCGGGCGAGGTGGGCACCAGCAACGGGAAGCGTCGGGCGCCGGCGGTCGAGGTGTCGTCGGGGAACGGTGCGTTGTACGCGGCGACGACCTCTTCGGAGAGGTCCGTCGTCGTGCCCATCGCCACGATGATGCCGGAGTCGAAGTGCTCGACGTCCTGGGAGAAGCGCTGCCAGTTGAGGAACGCCTCGGTCGGCGGTCGGTCGCCGGTGGGCAGGCCGGTGTTGGCGACGACGAGGCGGTCGAAGCGATCGGGCATGGCCGTGGCGAGGCGCAGGCCGATCAGTCCGCCCCAGTCCTGGCAGACCAGCGTGATGCCGCGGAGGTCGAGCTGCTCGAGCCACTGCGTCATCCACTCGACGTGGCGGGCGTAGGTGTAGTCGGACTGCTCGACGGGCTTGTCGGAGCGACCGAAGCCGACCAGGTCCGGCGCCACGACACGGTGCCCGGCGGCTGCGAACACCGGGATCATGTGGCGGTACAGGTACGACCACGACGGCTCGCCGTGCAGGCACAGCACCGGCGCCGCGTCGGCAGGACCCTCGTCGACGTGGTGGATCCGCAGCTGTCCGCCGTCGCCGTCGTCGACCTCGCTGAAGTGCGGCGAGTAGGGCCAGTCGGGAAGTCCGCCGAAGCGGTCCTCCGGCGTCCTCGTGATCTCCATGAACCTGCACCCTAGCTGCAGCTAGTCGCGCATGACGGAGATCTCGTGGACGGCGACGGCCGCACGGCTCCCGGTACGAGCGGCCTCAGATGCGCTCGAAGTTGCGGCGCAGCTCCCACTCGGTGACGACGTTGTTGAACGCCTTCCACTCCTC
>JAFAFN010000004.1 GCA_023423475.1 Actinomycetes bacterium
CTACGGCGAGGACCCGGTGCTCACCGGCGAGCTCGGCGCCGCGTTCGTCCGAGGGCTCCAGGCGGCGAGCCACCAGCAGGCCGGCGAGCACGGTCGGGCCCATCTGCGACACGGCGTGCTCGCGACCGCGAAGCACTTCCTCGGCTACGGCGCGCCCGAGGGCGGCTTGAACCACGCGCCGGTGCACCTGGGCTCGCGGGAGCTGCGCGACGTGTACGCCGAGCCCTTCGCCGCGGCGATCCGCGACGGCGGGCTCGCCTCGATCATGAACTCGTATTCGTCGATCGACGGGCTCGCGCCGGCTGCGTCACGTGCGCTGCTGACCGACCTGCTGCGCGACGAGCTCGGCTTCGACGGCACCGTCGTCGCGGACTACTTCGCCGTCGAGTGGCTCGTCTCGCACCATCGCGTCGCCCCCAACAAGGCCGTCGCCGCTGCCAAGGCGCTGCTCGCCGGGCTCGACCAGGAGCTCCCCGCGACCGACTGCTTCTCGCACCTGCCGCCGCTCGTCGACGCCGGCATCGTGCCGGAAGCGGTCGTCGACCTCGCCGTGCGACGGGTGCTGCGCCACAAGTTCAACCTGGGTCTCTTCGAGTCGCCCTACGTCGACGTCGAGGCGACGGCGACGACCTTCGGGACCCCGGCCGGACGCGAGCTGGCCCGTCGAGCGGCCCAGGAGTCGCTCGTGCTGCTCGACAACGACGGGATCCTCCCGCTGGAGCGCAGCGACCTCGGCGCCATCGCCGTCATCGGCCCCGCGGCCGACGACCCCCGGCTGCTCGAGGGCGACTACCACTACCCCGCGCACCTCGAGATCCTGGGCGCCGGCGCCGCGGGTGGCGACGGGTTGCCGCGCGCCGAGGACACGATCTCGGCGGGCACGATGGCACCGGGCCCGTTCCTGCCCGACATCGTGACGCCACTCGCCGGACTCCGTGCCGCCCTGCTCGGCGAGGCCATCACCGTCGACCACGCGGTCGGGGTTCCCGTGACCGGCGACGCCGACGACGACGAGCTCGCCGCCGCGGTCGCGCTCGCCGCGCGCTGCGACGTCGCGGTCGTCTGCCTCGGTGGCCGCTCCGGTCTGACCCTCGACGCCACCGTCGGCGAGGCACGCGACGCCACCGACCTGGCGCTCACGGGTCGCCAGCTCGAGCTGCTCGACGCGGTCCACGCGACGGGCACGCCGACGATCGCGGTGATCGTGTCGGGTCGGGTGCACACCCTGGCCGAGGTCGAGGCCGCGAGCTCGGCGACGCTGCTCGCCTGGCTGCCGGGACTCGAGGGCGGCAACGCGATCGCTGATGTCCTGCTGGGTGCCGTGGCGCCGAGCGGGCGCCTGCCGATCACCCTGCCCCGCAGCGTCGGCCAGGTCCCCGTGCACCACGCGCCGCGTGCCGGTGGAGGACGCAGCCAGTTCTGGGGTGACTACACCGACGCACCCAGCACGCCGCTGCACCCCTTCGGCCACGGTCTGAGCACCACGACCTTCTCGTACGCGGGGCTCGACGTCGTCGAGGGCACGACCGAGGCGCCGACGACGATCTCGGTGACGGTCACCAACACCGGAACGCGGGCCGGCACCGAGGTCGTGCAGCTCTACGTCTGCGATCTGGTCGCGTCGGTCGCGCTGCCCGAGCGTCGACTCGTGGGCTTCACCCGGGTGCACCTCGCCCCGGGCGAACGCGCCGCGGTGAGCTTCGAGCTGCACCCCTCCCGGCTCGCGTTCCACGACGAGGAGTTCGCCTTCGTCTGCGAGCCGGGCGCGTTCCGCGCCGAGGTCGGCGGCTGTGCCGGCGACCCCGCACTCAGCGCGACCTTCGACCTGTCCGGCGACGTCGCTCCGCACCGGCCCCGCGACATCGTCGCCACCACTGCGACGATCAGCTGAGGCGCGACGATCAGCTGAGGACCGCCTCGACCTCGTCCAGGGTGAAGAGGTCAGCCATCGTGATGTCGCCAGCCGCCGAGGTCCGCAGCAACCGATCGGTCGCCGCAGCGGTCAGCACTCCCGTCGCCCGGGACTGACCCGTGCCACGCAGCGCCCGCCGCTGACCCGTCCGGCGGTTGATCGCCACGACACCCCAGTCCGACGAGCCCAGGTGCGGCGCATGCCGGAGCAGCGCACCGGCGCCAGGCAGCCGCCCGGCCAGCTCGAGCGCGGCGGTGGCGCTGCGGCTCGTCAGGCACAGGTGGCTCCGCACCTCCAGGCCCTTCCGACGTCCGACGAGCACGTGGTCGGGGAAGTCCGCGCGGAGGTGCCGGCGTCGGCGGCCGGCGGCGCCGACGAGCACGCGGTGCGCGTGCAGGTTGAGGACCGGGGTCGACTCGGGTGGGTCGAACACCGGTCGACCCACCAGCGCGGCGGTCCACTCGACGGCCGCCGCGCCGTGGTGCTCGCCGGCACCCAGCTCGATCCCCACGTCGACCTCGTCGCCGTCCACGACGTCGAGCGACGCCACCATCACGGTGCTCACCCCGGGGGCCAGGCCGACACCGACCAGCAGCGGCGTCGATGTCGCGGTGCCGACCAGCCGGTCGAGGTACGAGCTCGTCGCCGAGATGTCCACGAACGGGACCGACCCCGCGGCAGCGGCGAGGCCGACGTCCTCGACGCCCGACACGTTGACCACCGCGTCGCATCGCATGGCGACCGATCGCACCCGGTCGAGTCCGTCGGCGGCACGCAGGTCGATCCGTTCGCCGCCGACCGGTGGCGTGCGACCGGCCGGCACCACCTCGTGTCCGAGTCGAGCGAGCTCCGCGGCCGCCACCGCTCCCACGGCGCCTCGCGCGCCCAGCAGCAGCACCCTCATCGGTCGACCCCCGGCGGCGGGCTGTTCGAGATTCTCCAAACGATCATTTGGACATCATCGACCCTCGACGGGGATTCTCCAAACGGTCGTTTGGCACTCGGGTAGCCTGGCGGGATGGCCTGGGACACCGCAGCGACCCGACGCAAGCTGCTCGAGGCAGGGGCACGGCAGTTCGCGGCCCACGGGTACGCAGGGGCCCACATGGAGGCGATCGGCAGGGACGCCGGCGTGAACAAGGAGCGGATCTACCAGTACTTCGGCAACAAGCGGCAGTTCTTCGCCGCCGTGCTCGAGGCAGAGCTCGACGGGCTGCTCGACGGGGTCGAGATCGCTGGCCCCGGGCCCTCGGCCGTCGGTGAGTTCGCAGGTGCGCTGTTCGATCGCTACCTGGACCGACCCGAGCTCGCCCGACTGCTCGCGTGGGAGAGCCTGGAGCTGGACCGCGACGAGACCGATGACGGCTCGCGACGGAGCAACCGTGCGCTGCACTGCCGCCGCAACGCCACGGGCATCACCGACGCGCTGCCCGGCATCGATCCCCTGGCGGCCGAACAGCTGCTGCTGTCGACCATCACCCTCGTCACCGGCTGGTGGACCCTCGCCCGGATCGGCGACGTCGTGGCGACCTCACCGACGACCGACCCAGCGCGCCGAGCGGCGATCGTCGAGCAGGTCACCGCGCTCTCGGAGCAGCTCAGTCG
>JAFAFN010000042.1 GCA_023423475.1 Actinomycetes bacterium
GGGCGACGCCGACATGGTCGTCGTGCCCGCTCGCACCGAGGCGTACCTCGAACGAGTGTGTGCGACGGGCCAGCACGTCGCCGAGCTGCCGGTCCCCGGTGGTGATCACGACCTCCGCAACGACGAGCTCCGCGCCGAGATCGGAGCGTGGCTCGACGCACGCCTGGCCGGGGAGCCGGCGCCCAGCGACTGCTGAGGCGACGCGCGTCGAATCTCCGGAATCTCCTGTCATGCTGCGACAGACCTGCAAGAGTCCGTTGCAGACGACCACACACCGCCAGGAGCCCCGATGTCAGACAGCGAGAACCCTGCAATCCCCGCACCCGAACCGGAGCCAGGTCGCCCGAGGACCAACAGCGACTGGTGGCCCGACCAGATCGATGTGTCGGTGCTGCACAAGCACGGCCCGGACGCCGGGCCGCTCGGCGCCGACTTCGACTACGCCGAGGCGTTCGCCGAGCTCGACGTCGAGGCGTTGCGCGCCGACCTGGTCGAGCTGATGACCGACTCCCAGGAGTGGTGGCCGGCCGATTACGGGCACTACGGCGGCCTCTTCATCCGGATGTCGTGGCATGCTGCGGGCACGTACCGCATCGCGGACGGACGAGGCGGTGCCGGCGAGGGCGCGCAGCGCTTCGCTCCGCTGAACAGCTGGCCCGACAACGCCAACCTCGACAAGGCCCGCCGCCTGCTCTGGCCGATCAAGCAGAAGTACGGCCAGCGCCTGTCGTGGGCCGACCTGCTCGTGTTCGCCGGCAACGTGGCGCTCGAGTCGATGGGCTTCAAGACCTTCGGCTTCGGCTTCGGCCGCCCCGACATCTGGGAGCCCGACGAGCTGTACTGGGGTCCCGAGGACACCTGGCTGGGTGACGAGCGCTACAGCGGGGAACGCGATCTCGAGAACCCCCTCGGCGCGGTGCAGATGGGTCTCATCTACGTGAACCCGGAGGGTCCGAACGGCGAACCGAGTGCGCTCAAGGCGGCCGTCGACATCCGTGAGACGTTCGCCCGCATGGCGATGGACGACGAGGAGACCGTCGCGCTGATCGCGGGTGGCCACACCTTCGGCAAGACCCACGGCGCCGGCGATCCCTCGCTCGTCGGCCCGGAACCCGAGGGGTGCCCCGTCACCGGTCAGGGTCTGGGCTGGAAGAGCTCCTACGGGACCGGCAAGGGCGACGACACGATCACCAGCGGGCTCGAGGGGCCGTGGACACCGACGCCGACCACGTGGGACAACAGCTTCTTCGAGACGCTCTTCGCCTACGACTGGGACCTCACGCGCAGCCCCGCCGGGGCGTACCAGTGGGTGCCGACCGACCCCGCGGCCCATGACAGCGTGCCCGGCGCGCAGGACCCCGAGCAGCGTCGCGGTCCGATCATGCTCACCACCGACCTCGCCCTTCGCTACGACCCGATCTACGGACCGATCAGCAAGCGGTTCCTCGAGCACCCCGACCAGTTCGCCGATGCGTTCGCTCGAGCCTGGTACAAGCTGCTGCACCGCGACATGGGACCGCTGTCGCGCTACCTCGGCCCGTACGTCGCGCCGCCGCAGCTCTGGCAGGACCCCGTGCCCGCGGTCGACGGCCCCCTCGTCGGCGATGCCGACGTCGCGACGCTGAAGTCGTCGATCGCGGCGTCCGGGCTGTCGGTCGCCGAGCTCGTCAGCACGGCGTGGGCCTCGGCGGCGAGCTTCCGTGGCACCGACAAGCGTGGCGGTGCCAACGGCGCTCGCATCCGTCTCGCCCCGCAGAAGGACTGGGTCGCCAACCAGCCGGAGCAGCTGTCCGGGGTCATCGCGACCCTCGAAGGCATCCAGCGCGACTTCAACGCCGCAGGTGGCGCGCAGGTCTCGCTCGCCGACCTGATCGTGCTCGCGGGCGGTGTGGGCGTCGAGCAGGCGGCTGCCGCAGGCGGCACCGACGTGACGGTGCCGTTCGCTCCCGGTCGCACCGACGCGAGCCAGGACGACACCGATGTCGAGACCTTCGCGGTGCTCGAGCCAAGGGCGGACGGGTTCCGCAACTACCTCCGCCAGGGCGAGAAGCTGGCACCCGAGACGCTGCTGCTCGACCGTGCCTTCCTGCTGAACCTGACCGCCCCCGAGATGACCGCCCTCGTCGGCGGCCTGCGGGTGATCGGCAACAACGTCGGCGGCACGCCGCTCGGCGTGTTCACCGACCGGCCCGGCGTGTTGAGCAACGACTTCTTCGTCAACCTGCTCGACATCGGGACCGAGTGGGCGGGCTCGACCGAGGAGCACGTCTACGAGGGCACCGACCGCACGACCGGCGAGCTCCGCTGGACGGCGACGGCGGTCGACCTCGTGTTCGGCTCCAACTCCGTGCTGCGCTCGCTCGCCGAGGTCTACGGCTCGGGCGACGGCGCCGAGCGACTCGTCGCCGACTTCGTCGCGGCGTGGGTCAAGGTCATGGAGAACGACCGCTACGACCTGAGGTGATCCCTCGACCCCGCGGGCCGGACGTCGGTCCGTGGGGTCGGTCGGTAGAGGTGACGGTCGCACTGCGGCGCGGGCGGTTGCCGCAGCGGAACTTACACCTTGAAAGTAGGTGTCCCGGTCCGTAGGTTCGTTCCCGTGGCAGCCTCCTCGTCCCGCATGACATCGGCTGAACGACGAGAGCAGATGCTCGATGTCTGCGCCGACATCGTCGACGTCGAGGGCTTCCCGTCGGTCACCATCGACCGGGTCGCAACGACCTGCGGAGTGTCGCGGACCGTCGTGTACCAGCTGTTCGGCGGCCTCGACGGCATGCTCGATGCGCTCGTGCAGCGGTCCACCGAACGCGCCGCTGCGGCCATCGACGCGGCCGGTGGGGCCGAGGGTCCGCGAGGGGCGGGTGCCGCGATGGCCCAGGTGCTCGACGCGGTCGACGGTGACCCTGCGACCTGGCGGATGTTCCTGGTCGCCCCACAGGTCGGTCCACCAGCACTCGCCGACAACCTCGCTGCGGGTCGAGCGCTGCTCCGATCGCGCTACGAGGACATGATCGGTTCGAGGAGCGGCGCGCTCGGCGCCGACCCCGAGCTCACCGCGCGGTTGATGCTGTCGATGGCCGACGAGATGGTCCGACTCCGTCTCGCCGACCCGACGCTGTACACGACCGAGCGACTGCTCGCGCAGGTCGACTGGCTCACCGACACGCTGGTCGGGCCCTCGGCCGACACCGAAGGGCGGAGCCGATGACCGCGACCGACATCGCAGCCGACGCAGGCGGGTTGTTCCACCGCTCCGATCGCTGGGCCGACATGGCCGCCTGGCACGAGCAGGTCGGGGCCATCCGTCGGAGCGCCCCGGTCCTCCGGGTCGAGGACGACGAGTTCGGTCCGTTCTGGGTGCTCACCCGCCACGAGGACGTCTTCGCGGTGTCCCGCGACGGCGGCACCTGGAAGAACACCGCGCTGTCGGTGCTCGGACCCGATGCCGCCAACGACGAGATGCTCGCCAGCGGCTTCGTCCCGCGGTCGCTCGTCCAGCTCGACGACCACGAGCACTCCGAGCACCGCAAGGTCACCAACGACTGGTTCAAGCCGGCCGCGGTCAAGCACCGCCAGCCGCGCATCGACGAGATCGCGGACCACTTCATCGATCGCATGCGAGCGATGGGCGGGAGCTGCGACTTCGCGGTCGACATCGCCCAGCCGTACACCTTGCGGGTGATCATGGACATCTACGGCGTGCCCGAGTCCGACGAGCCGTTGATGATGGACCTGACCCAGGGTGTCTTCGGTGCCAACGATCCCGAGTTCATGGGGGACGACGTCGACCCGGGCATGCGAGCCGCCCGGGCGGTGATGACGTTCATCCAGTACTTCAACGGGGTCACCGCGGATCG
>JAFAFN010000054.1 GCA_023423475.1 Actinomycetes bacterium
GCATTACCCAGATCAGGTTCTCGGGTCGACGGCCCTGAGCCGTCCTCTCAGCCCACTGGTGTGAGCTCCCCGTTCATGTCGTGCGGCGAACGTTACCGCACGACCGACGGTGCGCCGGTCAGACGATCCCGTTCATGCGCGCCAGCGTGCGCAGCATCACCTCGTCGGCGCCGCCGCCGATCGACCACAGCCGCGTGTCGCGGAAGAAGCGTGCGGGCCAGTTCTCCTCCACGTAGCCCATGCCGCCGTGGTACTGCACGGCCACGTCGGCCATGCGGCGGGCGAGACGTGCGGAGCGGAGCTTCGCGACCGTCGCGTGGCGGGTGATGTCCTCACCGGCGGCGAGCGCGTCGACCGCAGCCCAGTTGTGGTGGCGCTGCATGTCGAGCTCACCGGCGATGTCGGCCAGCTCGAACTGGATGGCCTGGTTGGCCAGCAACGGCTCACCGAACGCGACGCGCTCCTTCAGGTAGGCGATCGTCCGCTGGAGCGCCGTCTCGACCGCGCCGATCATCTGGTAGGCGGCGATCATGCGCTCGTTCTGGAACTGGTTCATCTGCTGCTGGAACCCCCGGCCGACCTCGCCGATGGTGTTCGACACCGGGACGCGCACGTCGTCGAAGCTGAGCTCGGCGGTGTCCGACGCACGCATGCCGAGCTTGTCGAGCTTCCGGCTGACGGAGAACCCCGGGGCGCTGGTCGGCACGATGACCTGCGACATGCCGTGGTAGCCGCCCTCGTCGCTGGTCCGACACAGCAGGCAGAGCCAGTCGGCCTGCGTGCCGTTGGTGATCCACAGCTTGGTGCCGTTGATGATCCACTCGTCGCCGTCGCGCACCGCCCGGGTGCGGATGCCCGCCACGTCGGATCCGGCGTCGGGCTCGGACACCGCGATGGCGGCGATGGCCTCGCCCGCGATCGCAGGGCGGAGGTACTGCTCCTTGAGCTCCGGGCTCCCGAAGGTGTGCAGCGCCGGGGTCGCCATGTCGGTCTGCACCGCGAGGGCCATCGACACCCCGAGCGACGCCGAACGGCCGATCTCCTCGCCGAAGATCATCGTGTAGGAGTGGTCCGCTCCCCCGCCGCCGTAGGCGGGGTCGTACTCGATGCCCAGCAGGCCCAGCTCGCCGAACTTCCGGAAGAGCTCCTTGGCCGGGAAGTCGCCGGCTGCCTCCCAGTCGTCCGCGTGGGCGTCGATCTCGTTCTGGACCACCTCGCGGACCGTCGCGCGGAACAGGGTGTGCTCATCGGTGAAGCGCAACGTGGGGACTCCTTCGGCGGCGCGGAACGGTCGGGCGGGGTGCCCACCGCAGTCCGAGAACCTAGTGCGGTGTCCCGGCAGCGGTTCCACCGCTGTGTCAGGGTGGAATCGACCCATCCGCACATCCCGTCGGCTCCGAAGCACGAGCGAGACGAGTTGTCGGCCGACGTGAGCAGGTGATGGTGACCTACTGGGTGTGCATCGTGGGATGGGTGTGGGGTTGGTGGCTCTTCGGACGCCCGGAAGACCTGGGCTCCCGACGTCCGACCTCGGCGGCCCGGTTCCCGGCGTGGATCGTGATCCCGTCGCGCAACGAGTCGGTGAGCCTGCCCGGGTTGCTGCGGGACCTCGACCGGGACGGGCGCACCGCGGCGCGCGCCGGCACGCGGATCGTCGTCGTCGATGACGACTCCGACGACGACACCGCCGACATCGCAGCGTCCGCAGCTGGCGTCGACCTCGTCGAGGCCCCGCCGCTCCCGGAGGGGTGGGCGGGGAAGTGCTGGGCCTGCGACCGAGGCGTCGACGCCGCCCGTCGCGACGATCCGACGGCGGACGCCGAGCTGGTGTTCCTCGACGCGGACGTGCGGGTCGCCCCCGGAGCGATCGATCAGCTGCTCGAGCTGCGACGTGACGTCGGTGGTCTGGTCTCGGTCCAGCCGTGGCACGACACGGTCCGGCCGTACGAACAGCTGTCCGCGCTGTTCAACGTGATCGCGCTCATGGGCACCGCGGCGGGGTCGTCACAGCCCGCGGGTGCCTTCGGCCCGGTGCTCGCGACGTCGATGTCGGACTACTCGTCGACCGGCGGTCACGCGTCGGTGCGATCCGAGGTCGTCGAGGACCTCGCCATCGCGGAGCGCTACCGGGCCGCGGATCTGCCGGTCACCGTGCGGACCGGTGGTCCACTCGTGACGTTCCGCATGTACCCCACGGGCGTGAGGGACCTTGTCGACGGCTGGACGAAGAACTTCGCGCTCGGCGCCGGGGCGACCTCGGCACCGAGGATCATCGGCATCGTCTGCTGGATCGCGGCGATCGGCAGCTCGACGGTGGCGGTCGTCGAGGCGCTGCAGGGACACCGCAGCGCAACGATCGCGTTCGCGCTCTACGCAGCGTTCGTCGTGCAACTCGTCGCGATGTTCCGTCGGGTCGGCCGCTTCGGCGTGCTCACCGCCGTGGCGCACCCGCTACTGCTCGTGTTCTTCGTCGGGGTCTTCCTCCGATCGCTGTGGCGGACCCACGTGCGTCGCAGCGTCGCCTGGCGTGGCAGGACCATCACCACCGCGACGCGGCGGACCTGACGTGCTCGTCGAGCTCCCCGATCCGGTGGCGGTCGCCGTCTCGTGCGCCGTGTGGGTGCTGATCGGTCTCGTGACCGGCTACCTGCTGGCGCGTCGGCCGGTCGAGGACTTCGCCCGCGACAACTGGCTCAGTCGGCCGCGCCGCTTCGAGGACTCGGGGGCCTGGTACCAGCGGCGACTCCGCATCCGCCGATGGAAGGACCGGCTGCCCGAGAAGGGCGACCTGTTCCGCGACGGGTTCTCGAAGCGCCACCTCGTCGACCGCTCGGACGCCCACCTGCGACGCTTCGTCGCCGAGACGCGCCGGGCGGAGTATGTGCACTGGAGCAACCTGGCATCGGGGCCTGCGTTCCTGATCTGGTGCTCGCCGCTGCTCGGATCGGTGATGATCGCCTTCGGCGTGCTGGCACACCTGCCGTTCATCTGTGTGCAGCGCTTCAACCGTCAGCGCCTCACGCGGCTGCTCGAGCGCCGCACCGCGCTCAGGAGGTGAAGCGGCCCTTGCGAATGCGGTGTGTCCGGCGACCACCGCGCATCAGGACGTGAAGCGGCCCTTGCGGATGCGGTCGGCATCCATCTCCTGGAGCTCCTGCGCGCCGGAGTTCACGATGCGGGGGTCCGGCACGAAGTCCACCGACGGGTCACGATCGCCGTAGTCGACCGCGTTGAGGATCACCCGCATCGCGTTGAGTCGCGCCTGGTGCTTGTTCTCGGAGCGGATGATCGTCCACGGGGCGTCCGACGTGCTCGTCCGCTTGAGCATCGCGTACTTGCGGTCGGTGAAGTCGTCCCAGTGCTCCTGGGCCTGCACGTCGATCTCGCTGAGCTTCCACTGCCGCAACGGATCGTCCGAGCGGCGGTCGAAGCGGCGTGCCTGCTCCTTCTTGGTGACGCTGAAGTACAGCTTCACCAACACCGTGCCCTGACGCACGAGGTCCTTCTCGAAGCCGACCACGCCACGCATGAAGTCCTTGTACTCGGCCTCGGTGCAGAACCCGAACACCGGCTCGACCATCGCTCGGTTGTACCAACTGCGATCGAACAGGACGATCTCGCCGCCGGTGGGGAACTGCGCCACGTAGCGCTGGAAGTACCACTGGGTGCGCTGCTCCTCGGTCGGCTTGCCCAGCGCGACCACCCGGTAGTGCTTCTCGTTCATGTACCGCGTCACCCGGCGGATCGTGCCGCCCTTGCCCGCGGCATCGCGACCCTCGAACAGCACGATCATGCGCTGGTGGCGGTCCTCGAGGTGCCGTTGCAGCGCCAGCAGCTCTGCCTGCAGCGGCTTGAGCTCGTCCTCTTCCCGCAGCCGTCGCAGGGCCTTGCGGGTCCGCTTGCCCGACGCGTGGTGCTTGGACTTCGAACGCTTCGCCAACGCAGGCTCCTCGTCGCTGCGACGCGGGGTCGCGCCGGGTGGAGCCGAGGTTATCGAGCGCCGGCCGGATTCAGGCGTGCACGTTCGAGCATCTGGACCATGTGATCGACCTCTTGCGCGCCGGGGATCAGGTAGGTGCCGTCGATCACGAACGCCGGCACCCCGGAGATGCCACGCTCGTTGGCGAGGCGTTGGTCGGCGACCACCGACTCGACGAACCGGTCCGACGCCAGCACGTCGGACGCCGCATCCGGGTCGAGTCCCGCATCGGCGACCGCACCCCGCAGCACCTCGGCGGACGACAGGTCCTCGCCCTCGGTGAAGTACCCGCGGAAGAGTCGCTGCACGAGCCGGCCCTGTGCCTCGGTGTCCGGGTCGTCTGCTGCCCAGGTCACGAGGCGGTGTGCGTCGGCGGTGTTGATCGACAGCGCCCGGTCGAAGCGGTAGTCGATCCCGGCGTCGCGGCCGAGGTCGACGAGTCGACCGGTCATCGTGTCGAACGCGCCGCCCCCGTACTTGCGCTCGAGCACGGTCCGCAGGTCCCTCGGCTCGGCGGGCGCGTTCGGGTCGAGCTGGAACGCTCGCCAGTGCACCTCGACGTCGTCCCTGCCGACGACGTCGAGCGCTGCGTCCAGGCGGGTGGCGCCCAGATAGCACCAGGGGCAGACCAGATCGGACCAGATGTCGATTCGCATGCCATGCCCAACCCGCTCCGGGGCGCACTCCTTCCGCAGGTGACGCTCACTAGGCTCGACGCCGTGAGTGATGCACCAGCACCCCAGGGTCCGGCCACCGATCTCGCCTCGCTGCGGGAGCGGCTGACCGCACAGCAGTTCGACGTCACGCAGAACAGCGGGACCGAACCGGCGTTCACCGGCGCCTTCTGGGACAAGAAGGACGCGGGCACGTACCGCTGCATCGTCTGCCACACCGACCTGTTCTCCTCGGACACCAAGTACGACTCCGGCTCCGGGTGGCCGTCGTTCTACGAAGCGCTCGATCCCGAGCGCGTCGAGTTCATCGAGGACCGCAGCCACGGCATGGTGCGAATCGAGGCCCGCTGCGCGACCTGCGGCGCACACCTCGGTCACGTCTTCCCCGACGGTCCCCGCCCCACCGGCCAGCGGTTCTGCATGAACTCGGCCTCGCTCGACTTCGTCCCGACCGACGGGAGCAACTCCTGAGCGCTCGACGAGCACTCCGCCGATCGGTGGTCGCGGCCGCGTTCGTGGTGGTGGCCGCCGTCGCCGCCGGCTGCACGCCGGCGCAGTTCCAGGCGTGGTGGACCGCGCAGGGACACGCGCCGCTCCAGGAGCCGGAGCTGTCCAGAGCTGCCGCGGCGGCGACCGCGTACTGGGCCGAGATCGCCCGCAAGGACCGCTTCCGCTGGTCCGCCGCCGGGATCGATCCTGCGCTCGCCGCACGCATGACGCCGTCGTCGTGGCGGCCAGGCTGTCCGGTCCCGCTCAGCTCGCTGCGCCACGTCCGGGTGTCGTTCATGGGCTTCGACGGCGCCGAACGGACCGGCTCGCTCGTCGTGCACGCCGATCAGGTGAACCAGGTCGCGATCGCCTTCAAGCTGATGTGGGACGCCGGTGTGCGGATCGAGCGGATGCAGCTCGTCGACGACTTCGGCGGCAGCGATGACGCGTCGATGGCGGCGAACAACACCTCGGCGTTCAACTGCCGCCAGGTCGCCGGATCGTCGTCGTGGTCGCAGCACGCGTTCGGACGGGCGATCGACATCAACCCGATCCAGAACCCCTACGTCGCCGGCTCCACGGTGTCGCCGCCCGCGGGCGCGGGGTACCTCGACCGGGCGAACGCCCGGACCGGGATGATCGTCGCCGGTGGCGCAGCGACGAGGGCCTTCGCAGCGGCCGGTTGGGGCTGGGGAGGCAACTGGGCGCGGACGAAGGACTACCAGCACTTCTCCGCCACCGGCACCTGATCCGAGCCGGACTCGACGCCCACGTCGGTCGCTCGCTCGGCATTCGTTCCCGCCCGATCGTCCGCGGTCAGCGAAGCGCCTCGAGCGCCTGCCGGGTCGCCGCGACGTAGCTGCCGCCGAACTTCACCGCGTGCACCACGAGCGGCGCCAACTGGTGCAGCGGCACCCGTCGCCGCCATCCGTCGGCCAACGGCGCCACGTCGTCGTAGGCCCGGAAGCTCGCTTCGTCGAAGCCTCCGAACAGGCGCATCATCGCCAGGTCGAACTCGCGATGGCCGCCGTGGGCCGCCGGATCGATCAGCCACGATCGCCCGGCGCGGTCGATCAGCCGGTTGCCCGCCCAGAGATCGCCGTGCAGCCGAGCGGGCGGCTCCGGCGGGCCGCCGAGCGCCTCCAGCCGATCCGCCACGTCCTCGAGCAGCCGCACGGAGTCGGCCGGCAGCGCGGCCGCATCCGTCGCGAGACGGGCGAGCGGCAACAGACGCTGCGTCCTGGTGAACTCCGCCCAGCTCTCGCACGGCTCGTTCGGGAGTCGACGGCTGCCGGTGGGACGACGGTCCGCACGCCCGAAGCACGGG
>JAFAFN010000090.1 GCA_023423475.1 Actinomycetes bacterium
CTCGGCGCCGGCGGGCAGCTCGAGCACCTCGGTCCGCTTCAGGCCCATCGACACCGACCCGGACCCCTGCCAGGGGTCGACCACGATGCTCGAGGCGGCGTTCACCTCGGACCGCGTGAACACCCCCTGTCCGACGACCAGCAGCAACGCGGCCACGAGCAGCGACAGCCCG
Organism: Actinomycetes bacterium; assembly: GCA_023423475.1. Classification (GTDB taxonomy): domain Bacteria; phylum Actinomycetota; class Acidimicrobiia; order Acidimicrobiales; family Microtrichaceae; genus JAFAFN01. Next base: position 173 of record JAFAFN010000090.1, read on the forward strand.
GGCGCGGCGACCCACATCCACGTGCGCCGCTGACGCGAGCGCAGCACCAACCAGAGGACGGGACCCGCGAGCAGCGCGGAGCCGAAGACCGCTGCCACGATCATCCACACCGACAGGAACTCGATGTCGACGAGTCCGATGAGCGATGAGCCGTCGCCGTCGAACCACATGTCCGTCGATGGGATCAGCTCGGTCCGCTGCACCGCGGGTTCGACCACGCTCGACCACGCTCCGGTGGCGGCCTCGCCGTCGCTGAAGCGCACCCAGCCGGCGCCGACCGCGGTGCGCTGCCCCGGTGCGGCCGGCAGCTCGACGACGGGCAGCGGGTCGACCCGTGCGACGTCGAGCACCAGCTCGCCACCCCGCCAGACCCAGGTCCGGAGCTGCGTGATCTGGTCGTCGTCGAGTCGGTCGACGTCCTGTGCCCCGAGCACGACGGTCGACATCGACTCGAGCCAACCAGGTCGGCCCCACGAGTCGTCGACGAGCTCGACGAGACGGGCTTCCTGCACATCGGCGACGGTGGGGGTCGACTCGGGTGCTCCCGCGCTTGCCAGCGACGACCCGATGCCGACCAGGGTCGTGTCGCCCGCGATCTCGATGTCGACCTGATCGCTACCGAGCCGCTCGGTCCCGTCGGCCGCGTCGGTGACGCCGACGCGGATCTGACCCGGTCCGCCGGGGGACATCGGCAGCGAGAGGTCGAGCTCGACCGGCGCGTTCGCCGGCAGCTCGCTGCGGTACTCGCGGTACCCCTGGTTCCACTCGACGACCACCTCGACCGTACGGGCGCGCTCGGAGCTCAGCTCGACACGGACCGGGACCGCCGCACCGTCGACCACGAGGCCGCCGTCACCGGCCTCGATCTCGACATCCACGGACGAGGGAGGCTGAGCGGCGGCACCCGATGCCCACCCCATGATCGCTGCGACGGCCACCACCGACGCGGCGATGACCCTCGCGATCCGTCCACCCGCCATCATCGAATCCGGCTCCCCCCGTCCCTCGTCGCCGCAAGCTACCAGCCGGCTCGTTCGCACGGGGACCACCTGTCAGGGGTGACGGTGGCCGGTAGCGTGCGCCCGTCCGTCCATCCGCACGGGCCGTACGACGGCCGTGGCCGACCGGGAGCACCACATGAACGAGCAGGGCACTTCTTCCTCCGATGCCGTCGAGGGCGGCCCTTCCGCCCGCAGGGCACGGGGCCTCGAGCGGATGGGAGAGGTCTACGACTTCGAGGTCAGCGACGGGCCGGGTGACTTCTTCGGCTACACCGTCGAGCACCTCTTCGGCGACATCTGGGAGCGCGAGGGGCTGTCCCTGCGTGACCGGCGACTGCTCCTGATCGGCCTGATGGTCGCCGAGGGGCTCGACGGCACGCTCGGCATCCAGCTCGACTCCAGCCTGGCGAAGGGCGACCTGTCAGCTGACGATCTGCGAGAGGTCGTCATCTTCCTCTCCCACTACGCGGGCTGGCCGAAGGGCGCAGGGCTCAACTCGATGGTCGAGACCTCGATCGCACGCCACGAGAAGAAGCTCACCAAGGCCGCCGCGGCCGACGACGCCGGCTGACCCGTCAGCCGAGCGAGAGGATCGCCCGGGCGACCAGGTCGGTGCCGAACGCGGTCAGGATCGCCAGGTACAGCAGGCCGGTCGCGGCCATGACCGCCGAGTAGTACTTCTCGCGCAGCGCCAGCTTCGTGACGACGACCAACCCGATCGTGGTCACCGCGCACGCGACCCAGAACCAGCCCAGCATGCCGCCGTAGCCGTCGTCGATGGTCCCGTTGAGCGCCGAGATCATGCCGGGCGGCACCAACAGCAGGGCGACCTCGAACGGCCAGATCCAACCGAGGTACTTCACCTGCTCCTCGAGCGGCGCCCGTGGAAGTCCCGGCTGGGTCAGGTACCAGTGCCCGAGCAGCATCGCGTCCGACACGCAGCCGAGGAAGGCCGCTCCGACGAGCGCCCGGGCGATCCCGAGCCAGACCGGCCCGCCGGATGCAGCACCGCCGGCGATCACGCCGATCGCTCCGATGACGGGGGCGATCAGGTCGAGTCGGGGGTCGAACTCCTCGACGGTGTCGTCGAAGACGATCTCGGCGCGGTCGATGCCGGTCATCGCGACGACGCGGGCGGACTTCCGCTGGAGTCGTTCGCGCTGCAGCGCGACACCGGCGGCACGTCGCTGCCAGCTGATCCACCCCACGACGGCACAGGCCACCACGACGCCCGCGGCGGAGATCTCGCGCAGCGGCACCGAGCCGTAGCGGACCCCGACGACCAGGCCGAGCAGGGCGATGGTCCCGTACACACCTCGCAGCAGCCAGCCGTAGCCGACCGACACCTCGCGGCGACGGGTCGTGACCCACAGGAACAGGAGTCCACCGGTCGCCCATTGCAGCAGGAACGTCGAGATGTCGAGCGAGATCACGGTCCGTCCACCCTACGGCAGGGGGTTCCGACCCTCCCAGACCGCGCCGTCGTGATCCAGGCCGCCAGGAACGGGCCGTCTCAGTCGTCGAGCGAGCGGTAGATCTGGTCGATCAGGTTCACACGACGGAACGACAACGCGGTGTCGGCGTCGAGCCCCGCGTTGTAGAGCACCGCGATCACGACGTCGCGCTCCGGGTCGGCCATGGCGAAGCTGGTGCCGCCCTGCCCCGCGTGCCCGAAGGCCGAGGCGCTCGGACCGTCCCCGAAGTAGTGCGAGGACAGCGGCGCCATGAAGCCCAGTCCGAATCCGGCGTCGCGGTCGAGCGTGACGTCGAACCCGATCGGCAGCCGTGCGGTCGTCGCCTCGCGCAGCAGATCGGCGGGCAGCACGGCATCCGCGCCACCGAGGTCGTCGAGCAGCCCGCGGTAGAAGGTCGCCAACGCCGTCATGGTCCCGTACGCGCCGAAGGACGGGTTCCACTCCGCTGCGGTCTCGGGTCCGACCTCGGCGAGCAGGGGTACGGGCCGGTCCATCGTCAGGTCGAGCGTCGCCGAGATGCGCGGCGACAGGCGTTCGAAGTCGTCGCCCTCGATCCGCAGCACGAGGTCGTCGGCCGGCACGCCGTAGCGGTCGAGCACCGCGGTGCGGACCCACTCGTCGAACGGGGTCTCGGTCAGCGACTCGATCACCTTGCCGAGCAGGTACCAGCCGCCGAACTCGGAGTAGGCGCGGTCGGTGCCGAACCTCCACCCCGTCGGCGGCTCGGATGCGTAGACCCAGCCCTCCCGACTGCGTTCGGGCAGGATGCGCGCCAGGATCGTGTTGACGACGTGCAGTCCGGCCGTGTGGCCGAGCACCTGCTCGACGGTGCGCTCAGAGATCCACGAGGCCGGCAGGTCGTCGACGACATCGCCGAGCCGGTCGTCCAGGCTCAGCTCGTCCTCGGCGATCAGACGCAGCACGCCGACGGCGACGGTCGGCTTGGCGGCGCAGTACAGCGCCGACAGCGTGGACCGCTCGAAGGGGTCGTGCAGGTGGGTGCGACCGACCGAGGTGTCGAGCAGGGTCGTACCGCCCTGTTCGATGACGATCTGCGCTCCCGTGTGGAAGAAGCCCTCGTCGGCCTCGGTCTCGAGTCGGTCGACGAGCTCCTCGAACGGTTCGGTCACGGTCCCGGTCGCAGTCACGTCGGCGACGGTACCAGCCCTCGATCCACCCCAAACCGCCGCCCGAACACCCGAATTGCGTGAGTTGCGGTCGGCCAGCGACCACAACTCACGCAATTTCGTGGGGTGTCAGGCGGTGCCGGCCTGCTCGGCGAGCAGTGCCCGGGCGACGGCCGAGACCTGGATCTCGTCGGTGCCGGCGTAGATCTGCAGGACCTTGGCGTCACGGGCGAGCTGCTCGACCTCGAACTCGGCCATGTAGCCGTTGCCGCCGAAGATCTGCACCGCCTCGAGGGCGACGTCGGTCGCAGCCTGCGCGGCGTAGAGCTTGCCGGCCGACGCCTCGGCGAAGCTGCCCGCCTCTCCCGCAGCCGACATCTCGATGTTGCGGAAGACCTGGTTCTGGAGGTTCAGGCGGGCGACCTCCATCTTGGCGAGCTTCAGCTGGATGAGCTGGAAGTTGCCGATCGGCTGGCCGAACTGCACCCGGTCGTTCGCGTAGGCGACCGACAGCTCGAGGCAGCGCTCGACGATGCCGAGGGCCATGGCGACCACGCCGGTGCGCTCCATGCCGAAGGTCGCCTTCGATGCGTTGCGGCCGCCGGCACCGGTGTACACGTCCTCGGACTCACCGAGCAGGCGATCCTTGCCGACGCGGACGTCGGAGAGGAAGAGCTCGCCGGTCGGGCTCGAGTGCATGCCCATCTTGCGCAGCGGCTTGGACTGCTCCAGGCCCGGCATGCCGGCGTCGAGCACGAACTGCAACACGGTGCGCTCGGCGGGCGGGTTGCCCTCGTCGAGCTTGCAGATGAACACGATCGTCTCGGCGTACGGACCGTTGGTGATGAAGGTCTTGGAGCCGTTCAGGACGTACTCGTCGCCGTCACGACGGGCGGTCGACAGCATCGAGCCGAAGGCGTCGGAACCGGAGCCGGGCTCGGTGATCGCCCACGCACCGATCTTCTCGAGCGTGAGCAGGTCGAGTCCCCAGCGCTCCTTCTGGGCGATGGTGCCCTTGGACATGACCGATGCGGCGGTCAGCCCCATCGAGACACCCATGGCGGTGACCATGCCGGGACAGACGCGGCACAGCTCGATGATCGGGATCAGGTTGAAGGCGACCGAGTTGGCGTCACCCGGCTTCTTCTCCTTCTTCTCGACCGCTTCACCGGCTTCGGCGGCGCGCTCCGCGGCGATGCGCTTGTCGAACGATGCCCGCTGCATGTCGGTCATGCCGAACGTGGCGAACATCTTGCGCAGCAGGTCGTACGGCGGCAGGTCGCCGAACTCGAGCTCCTCGCGGTGCGGGCGGATCTCCTTGTCGATGAAGTCCCGGACGGCGGACCGCACCATCTGCTGCTCTTCGGACCACTGGTACACGAGACGTTCCTCCGCTGGATCGAAGCCGACCCCTACTTGACCGGCTGGTCAAGTTTAGAACGAGTCGCGCTCACCGACCCAAGGAGCGACCTCGCCCCACCAACCCAGCTCGTCGGGGATCTCCGGCAGGTCCCGGTAGATGGCGATGTACTCGTCCTCCTGCAGGAGCCCGTGCAGCATCAGCAGCAGGGTCCAGCGGGCATCGACGTTGCCGCCCTCCTCGATCGCCTCGAGCGCGGTGAGCTCACCCGTGCGCATCTTGAGGTAGTTCCGCCACGTCATGGCGATGTGCATCTCCGGGGCCCCGTGGGCGGGTTCGCCCTCGACGGTGTCGACCCAGTCGTCGACGACCTCGGACACCGGACGCTTGCCGTCCTGGTAGCGGATCTCCATGCGCATGCCACCGAGCGGTGTGTGCAGCAGCTCGAAGCGCAGGCGGGCGGTCGCATCCGGGATGGTCGGCAGCTCGTCCCAGCGGTCGATGCCCATCTCGTCGACCGGCGGCAGCACGATCTCGCGATCACCGAGTCGCACCCGGGCGGAGTCGAGCCGGTCGAGCGTGACGACGCCCTTCGGGCACGCACGGAACGGGTCGCCGTCTCGCACCAGGGCCCACGGCCCCGGTGCGTCGTCGCGCACCCACTCGACGAGTCGGCCACGATCGAACACCTGGTGGTGGTGCACGACGGTGCCGTCCTCGGCGACGGCGTCGTGGTGCACCGTGCCGGTGGCGTAGTCGGGACGTGGAGCTGCGACCTCTCCCCCGGCCTGCTGCCGGGTGCTCTGCTGTCCGCCCTTGGCGACGAGTGCCATGTGTCAGCTCCTCTGTGGGCCCACGGCACCGTGGGCGATCGGTGTGCGCCCGGAGGCGGCCTCGGCGCTCGACCGGGCGTGGTAGCTCGAGCGGGTGAACGGCGACGACTCGACGTGGGCGATCCCGAGGGACTCACCGATGCGACCGAAGCGCTCGTAGTCCGACGGCTCCCACCATTTCATCACCGGCAGGTGGTTCGAGGTCGGACGCAGGTACTGCCCGATCGTCACGATCGACACGCCGACCGCGGCGAGGTCGGCCAGGGTCTCGACGATCTCGTCCTCGGTCTCGCCCATGCCGAGCACGAGCCCCGACTTCACGGTCAGACCCTTTTGTGCGGCGCGGGCCAGCACCGACAACGAGCGTGCGTAGGACGCCGAGGGCCGCACGGCACGCTGGAGCCGAGCGACGGTCTCGATGTTGTGGTTGAGCACCTCGGGGCGGGCGTCGAAGATCGTCGCGAGCGATGCCGGGTCGCCCTTGCAGTCCGAGATCAGCACCTCGACCTGCGTGCTCGGACGGCGGGAGCGGATGGCATCGATCGTGGCCGCGACGTGCGCCGCGCCACCGTCGGCCAGATCGTCGCGGGCCACCATCGTGACCACCGCGAAGTCGAGCCCCATCCGGGCGACGGCCTCGGCGACCCGCGCCGGCTCGTCCGCGTCGAGCGCTTCCGGCTTGCGTGTGTCGACCAGGCAGAAACCGCACTTGCGGGTGCAGCGCTCGCCGCAGACCATGAACGTGGCGGTGCCCTCGGACCAGCACTCCGACAGGTTGGGGCAGCCCGCCTCTTCGCACACCGTCACCAGGTCGAGGTCGCGCACGGTCTTCTTGAGCGACAGCACCGAGGTGTCGTGGTGCACCCTCGCCCGCATCCAGTCGGGCTTGGGCGCGGCGATCTCGATGCCGCCGGTGACACCGGCCTGTGCCAGGCGTCCGAGCAGGCGGACCGAGGTCGACCCGTCGTCGCCGGCGGCACCGCGTCGCGGCTCGTTGCCACCCGTGGTCTGCTCCCCCGGCCCCGCTCCCCGGCTGAACGGCGACAGGTCGGCGTCGCTATGGCGCCACACGACGTCGTTCGCGCGGACCACCGACGGTTGCCAGTGCTCGACGAAGCACGCCGTGAACGTCTCGACGACGTCTCGCATGGGGACGTCGATGCCCTCGGCAGCGAGCGACGTCACGCCGAAGTCGTGGATGCCGCACGGGACGATGTGACCGAACCAGTCCAGGTCGGTCGAGACGTTGAGTGCGATGCCGTGCAGCGAGCGGCCGTGTTCGATGCGCACACCGATCGCCGCGATCTTGCGCGCCGCGGCCGTGTTCGGCGCGACCCACACCCCGGGGTACCCGTCGTGTCGGCCGACGTCGTCGAGTCCGAGGCGCTCCAGGGTGTCGATCAACACCTGCTCGAGCAGACCGACATAGCCGGGGGTGTCGGGGAGCCCGGCACGTCGGTCGCTCGCTGCGTCAATCGAACCCTTGGCGGGGAGCGTCAGGATCGGGTACGCCACCAGCTGGCCCGGGCCGTGGAACGTGACGTCACCACCCCGGTCGGCGCGGATCAGCTCGGCACCGACCTCGCCGGGATCGACCAGGACGTGGGACCCGTCCGCGTTGCGGCCGAGGGTGTACGTCGGCGGATGCTCGAGCAGCAGCAGGTGGTCGTCGCCCGAACCGGCGCGATCGGCGTGCAGCCCCTGTTGCAGGGCCCAGGCATCGGAGTACCTGACGGTCCCGAGCCAGCGGGTCCGCAGCGGCGCACCCGTGCCGTGCATCAGACCTCTGCTGTCCAGTCGCGTGTCTCGATGATCTCCTTGACGCGAGCCAGGAACGCCGCGGCGTAGGCACCGTCGAAGGCCCGGTGGTCCCACGACAGCGTGAGGTTGCCGACGGAGTGGATGCCGATCGACTCGTTGCCGAACTCGTCGGTGACGACGACGGGCTGACGAGCCACCCCGTCGGTCGAGAGGATCGCGACCTGGGGCTGGTTGATGATCGGGATCACGAAGAGCGTGCCGTAGCTGCCCGAGTTGGAGATCGTGAACGTGCCGCCGGAGAGCTCGTCGGGGCCGAGCTTGCGGTTGCGGGCCCGGTCGGCGAGGTCGTGGATGTCGCGCCCGATCGCACGGAGGCGCTTGTCGTGGGCGTTGCGCACGACCGGTGCGAGCAGGCCCTGGTAGTCGAGGTCGACCGCGATCGACAGGTGCACCTCGTCGTGCAGCACGACCGAGCCGTCGCCCATCGAGGCGTTCATGTGCGGGAACTCGTGCAGCGCGTCGACCACGGCCCTCGAGATGAACGGCAGGTAGGTGAGCGAGAAGCCCTCTTCTGCCTTGAACTCGGCCTTGACCGCACGTCGCACACGCTCGACGCCCTCGAAGTCGACCTGCATGGCGGTGACGGTGTGGGGCGCTGCGGCCTTCGAGGCCACCATCGCCTCGCCGGTGAGCCGGCGGATGTTGTTGAGCGACTCGGTGCGGTCGCCGCTGCCCGGCACGAGCGGTGCGACCGACGGCGGCGCCGGGGTGGTGCGCGGTGCGGGCGCTGCGGGAGCAGCTGCAGGTGCCGCGGGAGCGGCAGGGGCGGCTGCAGGACCGGCGGCGGCCTTGGCGTCGATCTGTGCCAGCACGTCGTCGCGGGTGATCCGCCCTCCGACGCCGGTCCCGGTGATGCTCGCGGGGTCGAGCTGGTGCTCCTCGACCAGGCGTCGCACGAGCGGCGACAGCACGGCGCCGGTCGCCGCGGGTGCGGGCTCGGCGGCAGGCGGTGCTGCGGGAGCGGGGGCGGGCGCCGGCTCGGGAGCCGGGCTGGGCTCGGGAGCCGGGGCCGGAGCGGCCTCGGCGACGGGAGCAGGCTCGGGGGTCGGCTCGGCGGCAGGGGCGGGCTCGGCCGGAGCCGGCGCGGCATCGCTGCCGTCGCCGAGCACGGCCAGCACGGTGCCGACGTCGACGGTGTCGCCCTCTTGCACTCGGATCTCGCTGAGGACGCCAGCGGCAGGTGCGGGCACCTCGGTGTCGACCTTGTCGGTCGACACCTCGAAGAGCGGCTCGTCCTCGGCGACCGACTCGCCGACCGCCTTGAACCACCGGGTGATGGTTCCCTCGGTGACGGACTCGCCGAGCTGCGGCATCACGATGTCGGCCATGGTGGGGTTCCCTTCGGGGGTGCGACTGGGTCGAGTGGCGTGTTGCGCGGTCGCAACAGCACCATCGTACTTGTCTCCAACTTGTCTTGTGACCACCCCCGGGTGAACTCCCGGGGTCGACTCAGCCGTGCAGCGATCGACCGGTGAGGGCGAGCACGGATTCGCCGAACAGCTCGGTCAGCGAGGGGTGCGGCTGGATGAACTCGGCGACCTCGTCGACGGTCGCCTCCCAGTTCACCGCCAAGTAGCCGCCCGAGAGCTGCTCGGTCACCCAGGGGCCGACCATGTGCACGCCGAGGATGCGGCCACCGGTGCCGTCGGCCTGCTTCTCGGCGATGATCTTCACCAGTCCGTCGGTCGCCCCGATGATCAGCGCCCGGCTGTTGCCGGCGAAGCGGTGCTTCGAGACGATGACGTCGTAGCCCGCCTCCTTCGCCGTCGCCTCGGAGTGGCCGGCGAAGGCGACCTCGGGCTGGCAGTAGATGGCCCACGGCACCTTCGAGTAGTCGACGGGCGTGGGCGACTCGCCCAGCAGGTCCTTCACGATGACGATCGCCTCGGCGAAGGCGACGTGCGCGAGCTGCGGCGTCGCGATCGCGTCGCCGACCGCCCACACCGACGGCTCGCCCGTGCGGCACCACTCGTCGACCTCGATATGGCCGCGGTCGGAGACCTTCACGGCGGTGTCGCCGGTGAGCAGTCCGTCGGTGTAGGGCACGCGACCGACCGACACGACCACCAGGTCGGTCTCGATCGTCTCGCCCTCGCCGTAGGACACCACCGTCGAGCCGTCGGCCGCGCGGGTGTGGCCCGACACGACGACGCCGGCCTTGACGTCGATGCCCTTCTTCTTGAACGACTGCAGCACGGCACGCGTGACGTCCTCGTCGCAGCCGGGCAGCACCTTGGGCAGTGCCTCGAGGATGGTGACCGAGGCACCGAGGTCCGCGAGGGTCGAGGCGAACTCGCAGCCGATGGCGCCGCCACCGATGACGACCGCCCGGCGCGGGATGTGCGGGATGTGGAAGAACTCGTCCGAGGTGACCACCGAGGCGCCATCCGGCTCGAAGCCCGGGATCACACGAGGGACCGAACCGGGAGCGAGCACGACCGCGTCGCCGGTGATGGTCGTGCGCTCGTCGTCGCCGATGATCTCGACGGTGCGCTCCGCACCGAGGGAACCGAAGCCGTTGAACACGGTGACCTTGCGGTTCTTGAGCAGGCCGGTGACACCACCGACCAACTTGTCGATGACCGCCTGCTTGCGCTCGAGGGTGACACCCCAGTCGACCGACTTCGGCTCGACCACGACACCGAACTCACCGGCGTGCTTGACGGTCCGGACGATCGCCGCGGTCTCGAGCAGCTCCTTGGCAGGGATGCAGCCACGGTTCAGGCACGTGCCGCCCAGCTTGTCCTTCTCGACGAGGGCGACGTCGAGCCCGGCCGATGCGCCGTACAACGCGGTGGCGTAGCCGCCGGGCCCACCTCCGATCACCACGAGATCGAAGTTCTGGGGGGCGTCGCTCTGCTCGGTCACAGCGCCGAGACTATCGCGACGGATCAGATGATCTGAGCGGCTTGCACGGCGAACGCGACCAGGATGGCCAACCCGCAGACGAGTGCCAGGACGATCAACATGCGCGTGCTCACCCGGCCACCGTAGGTCGCCTACTGGGGCCGGCGGAAAGCGGAGTCGCCTGCTGGGGCCGGCGGAAGGCGGAGCCGGTATCGTCGCGGTGTTCGCAGACGCGGGTTCCGCCCGAGGGAGAGGTCGACGTGCAGGACGCACTCGGAGAAGTTCAGTCGGTTCTGGTGCTCGGAGGAGGCTCCGACATCGGTCGTGCGCTCTGCCTCAAGCTCATCGCCGGCCGCACCCGTCGGGTGGTGCTCGCCGGACGCCCGGAGGACGGCATGGAGTCCGTCGCCGAGGATCTCACCCGTGCGGGCGCGCAGGTCGACATCCGCCACTGGGACGCCACCGACGTGGCCAGCCACCCGAAGGTGCTCGGCGACATCTTCGACGAGTTCGGCGACTTCGACCTGGTGTACGCACCGGCCGGCGTGCTCGGCTCGCAGGAGGCGTTCGACGCCGATCCGGCCTTCGCTGCCAAGGCGGTCGAGATCAACTTCGGTGGACTCGTCTCGGCCAGCCTCGTCGTCGCCCAGCGCCTCAAGGAGCAGGGCCACGGCACGCTGGTGCTCATGTCGTCGGTCGCCGGCCTGCGCGCACGCAAGGACAACTTCGTCTACGGCTCGACGAAGGCCGGGCTCGATGCCTTCGCCCAGGGACTCGGCGACTCGCTCGTCGGCACCGGGGTCAAGGTGGTCGTGGTCCGACCCGGCTTCGTGCACACCAAGATGACCGAGGGCATGGATGCCGCCCTGTTCTCGACCACTCCGGAGAAGGTCGCTGACCTGATCGTCACGGCGCTCGCCAAGGGCACCGAGGTCGTCTGGGCGCCGCCGGTGCTGCAGTACCCCTTCTTCGTCTTCCGTCTGCTGCCCCGTGCCATCTGGCGCCGGGTGAGCGAGCGGGGCTGATCCTCCCGTGAAGGTCGCCGTCACCGGAGCCAGCGGCCTCATCGGCACGGCGCTCACCTCGTCCCTCGAGGCCGACGGCCACGACGTCATGCGCGTGCAGCGCGGTCGCGACTGGGACCCCGAGAAGGGCACGGTCGACCGCGCCGCCTTCGAAGGGCTCGACGCAGTGGTGCACCTCGGCGGCGTCGGCATCGCGGACTCGCGCTGGACCGCCGCGCAGAAGGGGCGGGTGCTCACCTCTCGCACCGCGGGCACCACGCTGCTCGCCGCCACGCTCGCCGGACTCGACGCTCCGCCGTCGGTGCTGCTGTCGGGCAGCGCGATCGGGTACTACGGCGACCACGGGGACTCGATCATCGACGAGTCCGCCTCGGCCGGCGACGACTTCCCCGCTCGCGTCTGCATCGAATGGGAGGCGAGCGCCGCTGCGGCCGTCGACGCCGGCATCAGGGTCGCCTTCCTGCGCACGGGCGTCGTCCAGGCGACCGAGGGCGGCGCGCTCGCCAAGCAGCTGCCCTTCTTCCGGCTCGGCCTGGGCGGCCGAGCGGGCTCGGGGCGGCAGTTCCTCAGTTGGATCACCCTGCGCGACGAGGTGCGTGCCATCCGCTTCCTGCTCGAGGCCGACGTGAGCGGCCCGGTCAACCTGGTCGCACCCGAGCCGGTGACCAACGCCGAGTACACCAAGGTGCTCGGCGCCGCGCTGCACCGGCCGACCACGATCCTGCCGATGCTCGGACCACGACTGCTCTACGGACGAGAGCTCGCCGACTCGCTGCTGCTCACCAGCCAGCGGGTCGTGCCGTCGGTCCTCGTCGAGGCCGGCTTCGACTTCGAGCAGCCGACGTTTCCGGGAGCGCTCGCCTCGGTGCTCGGCTGAGCGTCGACTCACCGCTGGCCCACCGCCTCGGCGACCCGATTGAGTGAACGGCGGGTGTACGCCAGACTCTGGGCTCCACAAAGTGAGAGGCCGCAACGATGATCAGAGTGAACCGGAAGACCCGCGTGGCAGCAGTGGTCGGCGCAGCCGTCCTGGTGCTGGCCAGCAGCTCGGCGGTGGCCCGTGAACCGATCTCGCCGGACGCGCTGAAGTCCGGCGTCCGCGCCAGTGCGCCCGTGCCCAGCCTCTTCGTCCCGCTCACCCCGTGCCGCGTGCTCGACACCCGCTCGGGTGGCGGCGGCATCTTCGTGCAGAATGACCAGGGCCAGTACCAGGTCTCGGGTGTCGGCCCGAACTTCGCGCTGCAGGGCGGGGTCGCGAACGGCTGCGGCGTCGACGTCGCGAACGCGGTGGCGGTCGAGGTCTCGGTCACCGCGGTGACCCCGCAGGGCAACGGCTACCTGCGTCTGTGGCCGAGCGACGAAGGCATGCCGAACGCGACCTTCCTCAACTACTCGAACGGCCAGAGCATCACGAACACCGGTGCGGTGGCGTTGTCGCTGGTGTTCCAGAACGACCTCCGGATCCAGAACTTCGGGGGCCGCACGCACGTCGTGATCGACGTGCAGGGCTACTACGCGGCAGCCGCCTGAACCGACCTCGGCGCCGCAACTCCCGCCTGAGGTGCGGGGTGCGGTTTCCCACCTGACGGCGGGGTGGGACAGGATGTCGATCCGGATCGACGTCGGCCCGCCCCGCCGCACAGGAGGCTCACATGAGCAACAACGACCCCGCTCGTCACGTCTCGGCAACTCGCGTCGTGGCAGCAGACGCGCAGTCCCTGTTCGACGTCGTCGCGGATCCGAGCCTCCACCACGTCATCGACGGGTCCGGCTCGGTCCAGGGTGTGCGCGGTGGCGCCCGCAAGCTGTCCCTCGGCGACCGCTTCTCGACCAAGATGCGCATCGGCGTGCCGTACCTGATCTCGAACAAGGTCGTGGAGTACGACGAGGGCCGACGCATCGCGTGGTCGCACATCGGCGGCTGGCGCTGGCGCTACGAGTTCGTGCCGCTCGACGACGGCACCACCGAGGTGACCGAGACCTTCGACTGGTCGACGGCCAAGCCCGGTGCGGGCGCCTACGCAGCGAAGTGGGCAGGCAAGAACCAGAAGGCGATGGCCTCGACGCTCTCCCGACTCGACGCGTTCGTCACGAACACCTCGTCGTCGCTCTGAGCCACGAGATGTCCTCCCCCGACGCAGAGGGAACGGCCGACCGACCGGTGCGACGCATCGCCGCGTTCGACTTCGACGAGACGCTCACCCGGCACGACACGCTGGTGCCCTTCATGGTCCGCGCCGCGGGGCCGCTGCGGTTCGCACTGGCGTGCGTGAAGGTGCTCGTCGCGGGGATCCGGGGCCAAGTCGCGCTCGGCGACCGCGACGCGGTGAAGGAGCGGCTGCTGCGGCTGCTGTTCGCGGGACGGTCCGAGGCGCAGCTGCGACGGCTGGCCCAGCAGTACGCCCGCACGATCCTGCACGACCGACTCGATCCGGCGACCCTCGAGCGACTGCGCGCCCACCTCGCCCGTGGTGACGAGGTGCTGTTCGTCTCGGCCTCGCTCGAGTACTACCTGCGCCCCGTGGCCGAGACACTCGGCATCCACGACGTCATCGGCGTCGAGCTCGCGGCGGTCGACGACGTGCTCACCGGTGAGCTCGCCCATCCCAACGTGCGCGCCGAGCAGAAGGCCATCCGACTGCGCGAGCGCCTGGGCCAGCCCGCCGAGGGGCCGCTCGAGGGCATCGAGCTGTGGGCCTACGGCAACTCCTCCGGCGACCACGCGCTGCTCGAGCTGGCGGACCATCCGTACTGGAGGGGACGTCCCGCCAAGCTGCCGTCGGGCTCACGCCAGTTCGACCCGGGTCCGTTGGGAGCCTGACAGTCCCTAGGCTGACATCAGGTCCATCGACCCGATCTCACCCGTCCGATCACCCACCCAACGCAGCCACCGCGTCTGCACCACCACGGAGGAACAACATGGGCATCTTCGACAACGATCGTCCCGAAGGCTTCAAGGAGTCCGACGACTCCGGTCCGGCGATCCATCCGGAGAAGCTGCCGCCCCGGGAGAAGCTCGCGATGAACGCCAAGGACATCGAGGACTTCGTCGAGCACTTCAACGAAGAGGGCGAGCCGCTCAGCGGCGAGCAGGGCGCTCCCTGATCCCTCCTGACGAACGACGCCGACCCCGATGGGGTCCGCACCACGGGCCGGTCACCACTCGGTGACCGGCCCGTGTCGTCCCCGCCCGGGCAGGGGCGTCGGGTCGTTCAGACGTGGGTGTGCGGGTGGTGACCGTGGACCTGCTGGCTCTGGGGGTGCGGCAGCTCGTCCTCGATGGGCCGCGGGCCGAACGACGCGGCGATCCACTCCGCGATGGCGACCGCGAGCACGTGCCGATCGAAGTCCTGCGCGCTGACCCTGCGGAGGTGCAGCGCCGCCTCCTCGGTCGCCTTGCCGCCGAAGCGCACGATCTCCTCGGCGGGATCCAGGCACACGCGGAACACTGCGTCGTGCTCGCCGCCCGGCTCCCTCGCGACCAGGAAGAACTGGCCGAAGTGCTCCTCGCCGAGGCCCGCCAGGAAGCCGTGGGCCTTCAGGCGCTGCTCGACCGAGATCACCAGGCTGCGGATCTGCTCGCCGATGACCGGTCCCTGTTCGACCACGAACCGCTCGGCGGCCTGCACCCGTTCCCGGTGTCGTTCGATCGCCTCGTCGATGCTGGAGAGATCGTCGGTGGTCGTGGTCATCGCCATGTGGGCCCCCTCCGGGTCGTTAGCTCTTCCCTTCCCACCTCGACGGCCCGTCAACCACTCGACTCGGTGGGGCCGTCCGAGAACGCAAAGAGCCCGGGCCCCTGCGATGGCAGGCGACCCGGGCTCCGGTGCAGAGCGTCAGCTCACTTCGGCTGCATGCGGGTGCCGGTGTCGATGCGGACCGACTCGCCGTTGATGTAGCTGTTGCGGAGCAGCTCGACGGCCAGCGAGGCGTACTCGGCGGCGTCGCCGAGACGCTTCGGGAAGAGGGTGTCCTTCTTCAGGTGGTTCTTCATGTCCTCGTTGCCGCCGTAGATCGGCGTGTCGAAGAAGCCGGGGATGATCGTGTTGGCACGGATGCCCGCCGGGGCGAGATCACGGGCGAGCACGAGCGTGAGACCGACGATGCCGGCCTTGGACGCGGTGTAGGCGGCCTGGCCGACCTGACCCTCGAGCGCTGCGACCGAGGCGGTGTTGACGATCGCGCCACGCGAGCCGTCCTCGTCGACGGGGTCGGTCTGGCTGATCGCCGTGGCGGCGAGGCGGGTCACGTTGAAGGTGCCGACGAGGTTGATGTCGATGACCTTGCGGAACATCTCGAGATCGTGTGCCGACTCGTAGGTGCCGTCGCGGCCGATCGTGCGGGTCGCCCAGCCGACGCCGGCGGAGTTCACCACGGCGCGCAGCGGGCCGAGCTCCTTGGCCGCCTCGACCGCAGCGATGACCTGCTCGGTGTCGGTGACGTCCGCGGCGGCGAACACGCCACCGGTCTCCTTGGCGAGTGCGTCGCCCTTCTCCTGTTGACGGTCGAGATCGAGGATGACGACCTTGGCGCCGCGCTCGGCGAGCGCCCGGACCGACGCCTCCCCGAGGCCGGAGGCCCCACCCGTCACGATTGCAGATGCACCATTGAGTTCCAGCATGTCGAGGACTCTATTGACCGCGCGGTCAAGTCGCCAGCCGTCGCCCGAACACGGCGGCGACGGCCGGCCGATCGCGCTCCGAGCACTAGGTTCGGCCCATGCGCCAGACCTTGCTCATCCTGCACATCATCGGAGTCGCCACGTGGTTCGGCGGCAACATGGTCCTCGCCTTCGTGGGCCCCAGAGTGGGCTCCGCCGAGGCATCCACCAGGGTGTGGTGGGCCGAGACGCAGGGCGCCATGGCCCGCGTGCTCTACAACGTCGCCGGCATCCTCGTGCTGATCACCGGCGTGGGCCTGGTGCTCGACAGCGACTACTTCGAGTTCTCGAACATGTTCGTGTCGATCGGCTTCCTCGCCGTCATCATCGGCGCGGGACTCGGCATGGCCGTGTTCGGCCCCGGCTCCCGGGCACTCGCCGCCGCGATCCGTGACGGCGATGCAGATGCCGAGCGGGCCGTCACCGCACGCCTCACCGCCTTCGGGGCGCTCGACTCGATCGTCGTGGTGATCACCATCGTCGCAATGGTCGGCAAGTGGGGGCTCTGAGCGAGCCCCCACCCACCTGGGGACCGTGAGGTCCCGCCCGATCAGTTCTCGGGGACCGTCAGATCGCTCGCATCCGGGATGCTCATGTCCGGGTCGAGCCCGGCGTCGTCGAGCATGCACTTGGTGATGACCTCGGTGAACTTCTCCTGGTCGTCACCGGGGAACGCCTCCTCGACGGTGTCGGCGTCGTTCATCTTGGCGAAGTCGAGCCCGGCCTCGTCCGCACCGTCGGCGACGCACTTGGACACCTCGGGTGACAGGTCGGCCTCTTCCTCGAGGTCCTTCTGGAAGTCGGCCTTCGAGTAGCTGCTGCTGGAGCAGCCCACACCGGTCACCGCGAGTCCTGCCACGAGCACCGCGGCGATTCGCATCCTCTTCATCTTGCTCCTCTTGGTTGGGGGACCTGCCACCTCCCGACCTCGAACGTATCGCCGGGTGACGGCGATCCGGTCCGTGGTGGCGGACGGCACCTACCACCACCGGCGCGAGATCAACCCCCGATCTGCGCGGACCGCCGTCGACTCAGCCTGCGACGACGTCGACCCAGGACCCCTCGAGCTCGTCGATGATCGGCCGCACGATCAGGGTGTAGGTGTCCGACATGGCCGTCTCGCGGTGCTCGGCCTGTGCCGCCAGGCGCTGCGGGTCGAACACGACGGCCATGAACGCGGCACGGCTGGGGAAGGCGTTGAACCTCACCTGGTCCCAGGCCCTGCCGTCGCCGACCGCCACACCCTCGGCCCGGAACCACCCGGCGATGCGGATGCCTTCGGGCACCGCGATCCGCGCCGCGTGCTCCTGGTAGGCGGTCATGTGCTCGATGCTCGTGGCCAGGTCGTTCACCGACCGGTCGAACGCGATCACGTGCACGACGACCACCGGCCCGTCATCCACGGTCGATGGATGTGGGACGTCGTCCGGGGCAGGCGCATCCGCCGGCCGGGGCGGCGGGGCGAACGGCTCGCAGCCGATGATGATCGTGCGCTCCATCCCCGCGTCCTTGTGGACGTGGTGCTCGGCGAACTCCGGCCGTGCCTGCATCTCAACGAACGCACGTCGGCTCGGGTACTTCACCACCGCGACGCGGTCCCAGGGCGGATCGTCACCGAGCAGCTGGGACTCGACGTCGCCGAAGAGCACGACCTCGGCACCCACCGCGGCGAGCGAGTCGAGCGGCGCGTACAGGTCGTCCGCCTCCCGGCCCGAGAGCTCGCTGGGACGGCCATCGGCGTACTCGGCCCGCTCCCGGTACCGCATGAGGTTGACCATCCACACCGGACCGTCGTCGTCCCGGTCGAGCATCGAGGCCATGTAGTCCTCGTCCACGGCGCCGTAGCGCACGGTGAGAGCGAGCTCGTCGGCGCGACCGGCCAGACGTTCCGGATCGGCGAGGTGTTCCTGGCTGGCGTCCATGGCGATGGCTCCCCCGGCCGACGGTGCGGCCTCGTCCCGATCCGGTCGATCTTCTGACACTCAGAGTGCAACAATAGCGTCGGGATCGGAACAGCACCCGGGGGAACGACCATGACGAACTGGACGGAACTGAGCGCACGGGCGTCCTTCGCCTCGCACCGACTGATCGGTTGGATCTACTGGGACCCGGTCGCGATCGAGCGCTACGCGGCGCTCGGCATCCCCGACGGCGCCGGCTACTACATCGCCAGTCGGGGCGCTCCCCTCGCCCCCGCCGGCCACCAGGCGGTGACCGCGGCGTTCTCGACGATCCACCCCGGCTTCATCGAGCACTGCATCGAGCTGGCAGGGCGGCACACCACGTGGGAGTCGATCACCGACGCTCGCGACGAAG
This sequence comes from Actinomycetes bacterium, assembly GCA_023423475.1. Lineage (GTDB taxonomy): Bacteria > Actinomycetota > Acidimicrobiia > Acidimicrobiales > Microtrichaceae > JAFAFN01. The sequence continues at coordinate 18,638 of JAFAFN010000090.1, forward strand.
CGGTGGGCATCGGGCTGCGTCGCTACGTGCCGGAGATCTGCGACGAGCTCGCCGAGCTGCGTGACCCGCTGTGGCAGGCCGCTGACGAGCTCCGGTCCGCCGGCAAGGTGCTCTTCGCCGCGCATCGCCAGTGGCCGCGCAGCGATGACACCGTGGTGTCGGCCTGGCTCGCCGTGAACTGCATCAGGGAGTGGCGCGGCGACACGCACTTCGCGTTGCTCGCAGGGGCCGATCTGGACGCCGCGCAGGCCGGGCTGCTGCACGACGCCCACTTGAACTACCCGGGTGACTGGATCCCGCGCAGCCGCGGCGCCGACGACGCGGCGATCGATGCCGCGTTCGCCGCGCTCGAAGCTCGTGGGCTCGCGAGCGACGGGCGGGTGAACGCCGCCGGGCTGCAGCTCCGCCAGGAGATCGAGGACCGCACGAACGAGCTCGGCGCCGCTGCCTGGCGCCTGCTGGGCGAGGCGACGACGCTGCGCTTCCTCGAGCTGGTCGAGCCGGTGGGCGAGCGACTGCTGGCGCGCATCGACGAGACCGCCGGTCCGAACTGGATGCCCGCAGCGCGCGAGCGCCGCTCCTGAACGACTCCGGCTCAGCCGCAGGAGCCGACGAACACCGACGTCGCTCGCACCCAGTCCGGTGCGTCGTCCGCGGTGGCGACGATGGTCGCCCGTGTCTCGGGTCGGATCACCTGCTCCAGGATCTCGTCGACCCGGTCGAAGGCGATCTCCTCGCTGTCGTCGTTCGGACCGCACGTCTGGACGACGGTCGATCCGGTCACGACGACCACCGAGGGGCCGACCCGGAGCGTGCCGAGCACCTCGTCGCCCTGCTCGGGGCAGCCGCCCTCGAGGGCCGTAGCGTCGGCGCCGCACGAGCTGGTCGGATCGGCGCCGACCGCGACCTCGTGCAGCTCGCCGACCAGCTCTTCGACCGACGTCGTGGTCGTCGAGGGTGACCCCGTCAGTGCCCGCGGCTGGTCACCGCCGCAGCCCACGGACACGGTCGACCAGGCGACCGCCACCAGCACGAGCAGCAGCTGAGGGACGGGCAGAGACCGCGGTGTCGTCATGGCGGTTCCGACGACCCCGACGAGCCATCGGTTCCCGGGCTCAGGTGATCGACGGGAGGTGCTCCACGAGCAGGTGTCCGCCGGGCAGTCCGGGGATCTCGTCGTCAGGACACGCCGAGACGCCGACACGCACGTCGGTCAGGGCGACCACGACGAAGGAGTCGCCCGGTGCCATGGCCGAGTCCGACAGCGCGTCGTAGCAGTCGGCGTCGACCGTCGTGGAGACCCAGAACGAGACCATGCCGCTCAGACCGGCCCGGTCGGTGCCGAGCGCCGCGCCGATCAGGTCCTGGCACCCGGGGCGACCGTCGTCGTAGATGTCCGACCAGCACCCGGGCATCATCACGTCGATGCGGCCCTCGCCGGTTCGGTCCTGCAGCTCGAGCACCGGGGTGCCGCCGGTGTCGACCAGCACCTCGCCCGGCTCGAGGTGGAAGGCCATGACCGGCCGGCCGAACCGGGCGAACCCGTTCACGTTGCGGCTGAACGACGTGCTCAGACCGACGAAGCTGAGGTCGCCGCCCTGGCGGCCATCCGGCGTGGTGACGCGGAGGCGTTCGCCGACGCCGAGCTCGATCGCGACGGCCTGGCCCCTGGGGACCTCGTGGCGGGCAAGAGATGTGTGCATGTCGACTCCCGTCGTTGGCAGGGACGTCGAGCACAGGTGCGCTCGACGGCCCGCCTGCGGTTCCGGAGAACCGCCGACGACCCCGTGGGGTCGGCGTGACGACGGACGATCAGCGCGACGCCGACCGTATCACCGGCTTCTTCAGTGGCTCAGCCCCACCCACCGCCGCCGGGTGTCCGCATGCGGATCACGTCACCGGCCGCGAGCGTGATCGTGCACTTGTCGGGCAACCGTTCGGCGAGCGACTCGTCGCCGCCGGGCAGGAGCCAGTTCTCGCCCACCGCGCCCGGTCCGCCGCCGGCGAGACCCCACGGCTGCGACACCCGGCGCTCGGTGATCAACGACACGGTGCAGGGCTGCAGCACCTCGAGCTCGCGTTCGATGCCGTCCCCACCCGGCGCCGCACCGTCGCCGCCGCTCCCCCGGCGAAGCCGAACGGCACGCACCCGCATGCCGTAGCTGCGCTCGAGCGCCTCGACCGGCGTGTTCAACGTGTTGGTCATGCCGGTGTGCACGCCGCTCATGCCACCCTGCGGCACGGCGCCGACGAGCCCCGGGCGTGGAGGCCGGCCGCCCTGACCGCCCGCGACGGTCTCGTAGTACACCCAGGCCGGTCGCTCGGGCGTGGCGACCGCGCCGACGAGCAGGTTGTTCATCGTGCCCTGCGACGCGGCGGGCACCCGGTCGGGCGCTGCGAGGGC
>JAFAFN010000113.1 GCA_023423475.1 Actinomycetes bacterium
CCTCGGCTGCGGCCGCCCAGATCGATCCGCCCGGCCGCAGCGCGACGCGGTCGATGCCGTCGACGCCGAGTCCGGGGGCGCCGAGCAGCACCACCTCGTCCGCGTCCAGGCCGGCGGCACCCGCCCGCATCGCCACGACCGCGCCGTAGCTGTGCCCGACCACCACGATCCGCTCCGCTCCCCCGGCACGCAGCATCGCCACGTCGGCGGCGAGGAGGCGAGCGCCGACTTCCGCGGGACCTGGATCGATGCCGCCGATCACGTGGTCCGGCGGGTCGTAGCCCAGCCACGTGACCACGGCGACCTCCGACGCACCAGCTCCACCCCGTGGCCCGTCGGCGAACCGCTCCCGGTCGAGGGCCACGGCGCGCCACACCGCGCCGGCGTCGCGCTGCAGCCGGCGGCGATCGCCCAGGTCGGTGCCGACGCCGGGCACCAGCACGACGACCACCGGGGCCGATGCCACGCCGACGGCCTCGATCAGTCGCCCGTCGCCGGAGGTGTCGACGCGCAGGGTCGTTCGCACAGGGTCGGCGAGCGATGCCACGCGCTGGGCTGCGGCGTGCTGATCGAGTCGGCGAGCGGCGTCCGCGAGTCCGTCGACGGTGTGTCGCAGCGGCGCGACGACCCCACCGCGGAGCTGCCCGAGACGTGCAGCTACCCCAGGACCGTGCCAGTCCAGCGACCGGAGACGCCCGTCGTGTGCCACGGCGACCGACTGCAGCTGTCGGGCGGCGCTGCGCATCGAGCGGGCCAGGACCTCGAGCTGGTGGGGGTCGGCGCCGAGCTGCACGACGGCGAAGGTACGAAGGGCCGTACCGGTCGTCAGCGGGGAGCGCTGCCCGGTATGGTCCGGCGCCATGTCAGCAGATGCGGTCGCCCTGAACGAGCCAGCCCAGGACGAGTTCGACTACTCCGGGCGGGTCGTGCTCGTCACGGGCGGCACGAAGGGCATCGGCAGGGTCATCGTGCAGCGCTTCCTCGACTGGGGCGCCGAGGTCATGACCTGCGGTCGGACCGAACCCGACCAGCTGCCGTCCTCGGGTGATCGCACCGCGGCGTTCCTGGCGGCCGACGTCCGCGACCCCGACGCGGCGACGGCGCTCGTCGATGCGACCGTCGACCGGTTCGGCTCGATCGACGTCGTCGTCAACAACGCCGGAGGTGCGCCGCCTGCTGACGCGGCCACTGCATCACCGCGGTTCAGCGAGTCGATCATCCGACTCAACCTGCTGGCACCGCTGCACGTCGCGCAGCGTGCGAACCACCACATGCAGCTCGGCAACGGCGGCGTGATCGTCAACATCGCGTCGGTGTCCGCGGTGCGGCCCTCCCCCGGGACGGCGGCCTACGGCGCGGCCAAGGCCGGGCTGTTGAGCCTGACCCAGTCGCTCGCGGTCGAGTGGGCACCGAAGGTCCGCGTCGCCGGCATCATCGCCGGGCTGATCGAGACCGAGCAGGCCGACATGCACTACGGCGACGCCGAGGCGATGGCCAGGGTGGCCGCGACCGTGCCCGCCGGGCGCTTCGGCACACCCGAGGACCTGGCCCAGGCCTGCCGGTGGCTCGCGTCCTCCGCGGCGTCGTACGTGAGCGGGACCTCGATCTGGCTGCACGGCGGCGGCGAGCGCCCCGCCTTCCTCGACGCCGTGGACGGCGACTGATCCCAGCGCGTCCGAGGTCGCTCGGATCACGGGAACCCTGTCGGGCATCACGACGTCAGAGTGGTGGACGGGCGCCGACGGTGCCCGGGGAGAGGAACCCGTGCACCATCGACCGACCCATCCCCGAGCCGCAGTGCGGCTCACCGGCCGGACCGGCGCCGTCGCGCTGGCATTGCTCATCGGTGTCGTCCTCGCGGGGTGCAGCGGTCCGGGCGACCAGGGGGACAGCTCCGAGGCCGAGATGCAGGACGTCGCCCAGGATCTCGGTGGAGGCGACAGTGACGGCGGTGGTGCAGGCGGAGGCGGGGTTGGCAGCGACGAGTTGACCGCCACCGGCGCCGTCGTCGCGGCGAGCGCGCCCGAGCCGACCGAAGGAGCACCGGACGCCCGGGCGAACCGCCTGCAGACGTTCACCGCGCAGGTGGTCCTGGGCGTCGACCAGCTCGAGGGTGCCGTGGCCGAGGCATCCGAGGCGATCGAGTCGCTCGGCGGCTTCGCCGCGGACGAGGAGGTCGACCTCGCGGGTTCCGAGCGTGCGACGGTGGTCTACCGGGTCCCTGCGGCGGAGTTCCGTCCTGCGCTCGAGGCGCTCGGCGAGGTCGGGGCCCTGCGCAGCCAGACGATCGCGTCCGAGGACGTCACCGCGCAGTACTCGGACCTCGAGTCGAGGGTCGCCACGCTCCGAACGAGCATCACCCGCCTCCAGGGGTTCCTCGCCGAGACGACCGACGTCAACCAGGTCGCCGCGCTCGAGGGCGAGCTCACCCGCCGCGAGGCCGAGCTCGAGTCGATCGAGAGCCAGCGACGGGCGCTCGCCGACCAGGTCGAGCTGTCGACGATCACCGTCGAGCTCGATGCCGCCCGCGGCTCGGAGCGTGTGGTCGCCGAGGACCGACCCGGGTTCCGCGGTGGTCTCGACGCCGGTGTCGACACCGCGGGCACCCTGGTCGCGGTCGCCGCGACGACCGCCGGGTTCCTGCTCCCGCTCCTTCCGCTGGTCGCCGTCGTCGCGCTGCTCGTGTGGTGGATCCGCCGCCGTCGGAGGAACGGAGCAGCAGCCGCGGCCGGCGACCGCGCCGTGACCGAGGAGTGATCCCCCGGTAGGGCAGCGCCGCTCCGTACGCTTCGGGGCATCGACCCCTCGACCACCCACCCGTCGCCGCGCCCAGCGTCAGCCCGTCGGCTCGCCGGGACGTTGCTCGTGCTCGCCGCCGCGCTGGTGCTCGTCGGCTGCTCGGGTCTGGGTTCGAACAAGGCCGACGTCGTGCTGCGGCTCGAGGTCGACGACCTGTCGGCGCTGCAGCGCACACGCCACGAGGTGCTGACCAGTGCCGGCACCTGGGGCGGGACCCGCGTCGGCGAGGAGACGACCGAGCCCGACGAGACGGCGCTCGAGTTCTCGTTGCCCGGCCAGAACCTCGACATGGCGCTCGGTGCGCTCAACGCGCTCGACGCCAGGACCGTCGAGACGCGCATCGACGTCGACCCGGAGCAGGTCGACCGCACGACGACACCGCCCGACGGGGGCGAACCCGCCGAGGTCGAGGACGTCCGACTCAGGGTCGAGGTCGTCGAGGCACCACCCGCACCGGCCGGGTCGCTCGGCCGCATGGTGCTCGCCGTGTTCAGCGTGATCGGGATGGTGGCCACCGTCGGGTGGATCCTCAAGCTGTGGCGTCGCCGCGGCGAGGCACTCGAGCAGCGAGTGCCCCGGGTCCGCAACATCGACCGGGTCGACCTGCGCGAGGACCCGCCGACGCAGGAGACCCCGCAGGTCCCTCGCTGGGACTGAGCCCGTCGCACAGGACTCACGCGGCGGCAACGCAAACGGGGGACCGTTGGATCGCTCCTCCGGCCCCCCGATTGTGATGGGGCAACCCTCCCCCCGGACCAGCGGTCCGGGGCCCTCTCACCCTCCTGTGACCGCTCCTGCGGGCCCGGGGGCCCGAGGTGCGGCGGGTGCTCGTCGGCCGTGACCGGCGGGCACTCGGATGTCGATTGCTCTGAGAGGTTTCTAGTACAGGGCATGTTGCCCCGGCAAGGGGATCTTCGACACATGTGTCAGGACCTCGCACTACGCTTGTTCTGACAGCAGTTCAGCGAGCGACGGTGCCCCGCACGACAGGATGACACGTAGCACCGACTACGGTGCCCCATAGCAGTCACTATGGTGGTTGGTCAGGGAGGTGCAGACATGAGCGATGCCGGCACGTCGAGCGACCAGAGCCCGCGCGACCGCCTCGTGGCCGCGGGCCTGCAGGTCCACGACGACCTCCCCCTGTCCAAGGTGCTCGCAGGCGCGACCACCGCGGCGATCGCCGCCAGGGCCGGCGTCACCACCGGCAGCTTCTTCCACCACTTCGCCAACTCGGCCGAGTTCGCCGATGCGGTCGCGCTGTCCTACATGGAGCCCCCCAGCGACATCTCCGAGACGGTCGACGAGCTCGTCGGGTCCCTGCAGCACCTCGACCTGCTCGAGATCGTGCGGACCGCGCTGACCGACACCTGGCAGACCTACGTCCGCGACGAGGGCATCCGCCAACGCTTCCGCGGACAGATGATGCTCTGGTCGCACTACCAGCAGCCGCTCCACCAGCCCGTCGAGGGCTGCGAGACGGTCGGCGACGTGCTGCGGACGCTCCTGAGGACCCGCCAGGACGAGGCGACGGGCGGTTGGAGGTCGCTGCTCGCGGCGACGGACCGCACGCTCGCCGACCCCTTCGACGTGGACCGCGTCGGCACCGCGTTGACCGCGCTCTTCCAGGGGCTGGTGATCCGGCAGGCGGTCGACCCGGGGTCGGTCGACGACGAGCTCTTCGGCGACATCACCGCAGCACTGGCCATGACCATCACCGTGCCCCTCGGCGGACGGCTCCGTGACGCCGACCTCGACCAGCCGCTCTTCGACGACTCCCGGCTCTCACCCCAGGCTCGATCCGGGGCGCGCCGTCGGCGTGAGACCCGCACCCGCATCACCGAGGCCGCCACCGGAGCGTTCGCCGCTGGCTGGGAGGACGTCTCGATCAGCGACATCGCCGAGTTGGCGGGGGTGTCGCCGCAGACCGTCATCAACCTGTTCACCAGCACCCGGGCGGTCGCCGCGTCGACGTTCGTGCGGCACGTGGCCGACATCCGAGCCGTCGCGACCGATGCCCGCCGCCTCGATCCGACCGAGGCGCTGCGCCTCACGCTGACACGGCTCGCCGAGTGCGTCTCGGCCGACCCCGAACCGGCGAGGGCACTGCTCTCGGAGCGCCTCTCGGTGCTGCTGCACCGCGGCGCCGACCTGACCGACATGGACATCCGGGTCGAGGTCCCGCTCGCCGAAGGGCTCATCGTGCACCTCTCACGGCTCGATCTCGGGCGCCGCCAACCCACCGACCTCGCGGCCACGCTGATCAACTTCGTCATCATGCAGACCCTCGGTCGACCCCATCAGGAGCTGCTCACCGCCGAGCTCGCGATCCGGCTCCTGCCCGAGTCGCCCGGGGTGACGACAGGGCTCGGCGGGCCCACCACCTGACCGCAGCCCGTCGGCCCGGTAACCTGACGCCCCGTCAGATCCCGGCGTCGTCCAGACCGACACCGGCCCCAGGTCACGAGGTTCCGATGGCGAGAACGAAGGTCCCAGCGATCGACGGGTGGATGTCCATCCCGCCGCTCGACGAGCTGCCCGACGACGACGGCAACGGTGTGCCCGGCGTGAAGCTGATCGGCACCCGCTGCGTCGACAGCGGCACCTACTTCTTCCCGCCCGAGCGGGTCATGTCGCGGGTGCCGGGGCACTCCGGCTCCGAGCTCGTCGAGGTCGAGCTGTCGACCACCGGCACGCTGTGGTCCTACACCGACGCGCAGTACCAGCCGCCGACGCCGTACGTCGCGCCGACCGACCCCTACCAGCCGTTCTGCCTCGCGGCGGTCGAGCTCGCCGAGGAGAAGATGGTCGTGCTCGGACAGGTCGTCCCGGGTGTGAGCGTCGACGACCTGCGGGTCGGCATGGAGATGGAGCTGGTGCTGGGCACCCTCGACTCCGACGAGGACCACGAGTACCTGATCTGGAAGTGGCGCCCGGTCGCCGCCGGATCCACCAGCGAGACGGGAGCGCAGTGATGGCGGTCGAACAGGTGGCGGTCCTGGGTGTCGGCATGCACCCGTGGGGCAAGTGGGGACGCAACTTCGTCGAGTACGGCGTCGCCGCGGCGCGCGACGCGCTCGCCGATGCGGGCATCGACTGGCGAGACGTCGGCTTCGTCGCCGGCGCCGACACCATGCGCAACGGCTACCCGGGCTACGTCGCCGGCGCGACGTTCGCCCAGGCGCTCGGCTGGACCGGCATCCCCGTGACCAGCACCTACGGCGCGTGCGCCTCGGGTGCCATGGCGCTCGACGCCGCACGGCAGAGGATCCTGTCGGGCATGTGCGACGTCGCGCTCGTCGTCGGTGCCGACACGACGCCCAAGGGCTTCCTCGCTCCCAACAAGGGCGAGCGGGGCGACGACCCGGACTGGCTCAGGTTCCGGCTGCTCGGCATGACCAACCCGGCGTACTTCGCGATGTGGGCGCGTCGCCGCATCGATCTGTACGGAGCGACGACCGACGACTTCGCCCAGGTGAAGATCAAGAACGCCGGTCACGGCCTCGAGAACCCCTACGCGCGCTACCGCAAGGCCGTCACCGCCGAGGACGTCGCCAAGTCCCCGACGGTCTCGAGCCCGCTGCGCCTGCTCGACATCTGCGCGACCTCCGACGGCGGCGCGGCGGTCGTGCTCACGTCGATGGAGTACGCCCGCAAGCACCTCGCGTCGTCCGCGGGTTCGGCAGATCCGCTCGTGCGGGTCTCGGCGATCTCGACGGTCACGCCGACGTTCCCGAACACGATCCTCGAGATGCCGAACTTCGCGACGGACTCCGCCGCCGGCCTCCCCGTCCCTGATCGCGGGTTCAAGCAAGCCATCGGCGACGCCGCGTACGCCCAGGCGGGCCTCGGCCCCGACGACGTCGACGTCGCCGAGGTCTATGACCTCTCCACGGCGCTCGAGCTCGACTGGTACGAGGACCTCGGCTTCTGCGGTGTCGGCGAGGCCGAGAAGCTGCTGCGCGACGGGGTGACCACGCGCGGCGGACGGCGGCCGGTCAACCTCTCGGGGGGTCTGGCCTGCTTCGGCGAGGCCGTGCCCGCCCAGGCGCTCGCCCAGGTCTGCGAGCTCACCTGGCAGCTGCGCGGCACCGCCCGCGGCGCGCAGGCGGCCGATGCCAACGTCGGCATCACCGCCAACCAGGGCCTGTTCGGCCACGGCTCGTCGGTGATCCTGACGAAGTAGTGCATTCGGCCTCAGGTCCCGGCCCGTGCGGCCGATGGAGTGTGAG
>JAFAFN010000139.1 GCA_023423475.1 Actinomycetes bacterium
TAAGCAGCGCAGCCGATGGAACAAGGGCTACCTGCAGACCTGGCTGGTCGGTATGCGCGACCCGGTGGGCATGGTGCGCGACCTCGGCGTGGCAGGCGCCGTCCACTTCTGCCTCTTCGTGGGCTGCACCCCGATCCTGGCCGTGCTGAACCTGTGGTTCTGGGGCCTCGCGCTCGCCTGGGTCGTGACACGTGCCGCGCTCATCCAGCAGCTCTTCCCCGGCGCGATGTACTACCTGGCGATCTTCTCGTGCGTGGTCGGCAACCTCGTCATCGTCTACCTCTCGGTCGTCGGCCTCAGGGCGACCCGCAGGGTCGACCTGATCGGCGCGGCGCTGCTGTCGCCGCTCTACTGGCTGCTCATGGCGGTCGCATCGTTCCGTGCGCTGGTGCAGCTGGTGACGGATCCGTCGCACTGGGAGAAGACCGAACACGGTCTGTCGCGAAGATTCACCTGACGCGTCGCGTCGGTTCACGTCCGCGACGCATCGCGGCCCACGGCGCGACACCTGGGTCCGACACGATCTGCGTCGTGACCGCCCTGCCGCCCGACGTGACGCTGCTCGACGGCGGACCGACCGCCGACGAACCGCGACGGATCGACCGCCGGCTCACCGTCGGCGACCGCGTCTTCCGCAGCGCTGCGGCCCTCGCGGCAGCGGTCAGCCTGTTCATCATCGGGGCGACCGCGTTGTTCCTCACCGTGAAGGCGGTCCCCGCCATCCGGTCGAGTGGGTTGGTGGCGTTCTTCACCGACAGCGTCTGGAACCCGACCGCCGGTGTGTTCGGCGTGGGCGGTCTGCTGATCGGGACCGCCATCATCGCCACGGTCGCGCTGGTGGTCGCCGTGCCCCTCGCGCTCGGCCTGGCGTTGTTCGTCAACGAGTACGCCCCGGACCGGATCCGGCGAGTGCTCGTCTCGGCGATCGACCTGCTCGCGGCACTGCCCAGTCTGATCTTCGGCATGTTCGGCTTCTTCGCCCTCCAGGGCCCGCTGGTGGGCATCGCCGCGTGGTGCAACGAGCACCTCGACGCCCTGCCGTTCTTCCGGCTCTCGGAACAGGACGCGTCCTTGACCCGATCCAGCTTCATCACCGGTGCCGTCGTCGCGTTCATGGTCCTGCCGATCATCACCGCGGTGTCCCGCGACGTCATGGCGCAGTGCCCCCGGACCCAGTGCGAGGGCGCCCTGGCGCTGGGCGGTTCACGCTGGGGGATGATCCGAGAGGTCATCCTGCCGTTCGGGTGTGCCGGCATCGTCGGCTCGGTGCTGCTCGGCTTCGGTCGGGCCCTCGGCGAGACGATGGTCGTCGCCATCATCATCGCCCTCCAGATCGAGGCCAACGCCTTCGTGCTCGAAGAGGGCGGGGGGTCGATCGCCGCGCTCATCGCCACGAAGTTCGGCGAGGCCCGCGAGCTCGAGGTGTCGGCCCTGATCGCCGCAGGTCTCGCGCTGTTCATCGTCACGCTCGTCGTCAACCTCGGCGCGAGGGCGATCGTCCGCCGGACCCAGATCGAAGGGCGCTGACATGGCCGTCGTCACACCACCTGATCACGCGGGGACGTTCGAGTCGCCGGGTCCATCCGGGTCGCCAGGCTCAACCGGGTCCTCAGGCTCAACCGGGTCGTCAGGACAGGTCGATCCGTCCGCGCCGGTGCCGGGCCCGGGAGCCAAGACCGTCGAACAGCAGCCGGTCCGCCCCCGGCAGGTCACCCGCGCCGAGCAGGTCGAGCTGATCCTGGCCGCCACCTCCGGTCTGGTCGCCAGCTGGACGCTGTGCATGCTGCTCGACTGGCACCATCCGCTGACGTTCGCCATCTGGGCGCTGCTGTGGTTCCTCGCCGCGTCGTGGCTGCTCGCACGTGACAGCACCAGTCGCATCGTCGCCACCGACCGTTTGATGACCACGCTCGTGTGGTCGACCGGCGTGATCGCGGTCGGTGTGCTCGTGTGGATGCTGAGCTACGTCGTGATCCGCGGCATCGGTGGGCTGTCGCTCGAGTTCTTCACCTCGGACCTCTCCGACGTCGGTCCGCTCGACGAGGGCGGGGGAGCGTTCCACGCGATCCTCGGCACCGTCCAGCAGATGCTGATCGCCTCGGTGCTGAGCATCCCGGTCGCCATCCTGACCGCCGTGTACCTGCACGAGGTCAAGGGCCGGCTCGCAGGTGTCACCCGGTTCGTCGTCGACGCGATGAGCGGGCTCCCGTCGATCGTCGCCGGTCTGTTCATCTACACGATCTGGGTCAGCCAGGGTCACGGCTACTCCGGCTTCGCCGCCGGTCTCGCCCTCACCATCCTCATGATCCCCACGGTCACCCGCACCGCCGAGGAGATGCTGAAGACCATCGACGACGGACTGCGGGAGTCGGCGTTGGCGCTCGGTGCTCCGCAGTGGCGCAGCGTGCTGCGCGTGGTGCTGCCGACGGCCCGATCCGGTTTGATCACGGCGTCGATCCTCGGCGTGGCCCGGGCGATCGGCGAGACGGCGCCGGTGATCCTCACCGCGCTGGGCAGCTCGGTGACCAACCCGAACCCGCTCGACGGCGCCCAGGCCGACCTGCCGCTGTTCATCTGGCAGCTCATCAAGGAGCCCAACAAGGTCCAGGAGGACCGGGCGTGGGCCGGAGCGCTCGTGCTCATGCTGCTGGTGCTCGCGCTGTTCGTCACCGCCCGCTTCATCGGGGAGCGCGGCGCCCGAATCCGAGGAGGCTCGCGATGAGCGACGCCATGTCCCCGTCCGTCGGTGGCTTCGCGCCGCCCCGCTACACGGGGCCCATGCCGACCGCACCGCTCTATTCCAACGGTGCGACGACCCCTGCGCCGGCCCCACCTGCGCCCGCGCCGCCTGCACCTGCACCGGTCGAGTCGGCTCCGGCGTCGACCCCGATCGCACCAGATCCGATCGGGCACGACGAGCCGACGATCGTCCAGCCGCCGGTCGTGGTGCCCGGAGTCGACCGCCCCGCCCGCGAAGAAGGCGGACCCGCCCGACTCGACGCCACCGACGTCAGCTGCTGGTTCGGCAAGCGCAAGGTGCTCGAGCGCTGCTCCCTCGCGATGGAACCCCGCCGGGTCACCGCGCTCATCGGTCCCTCGGGTTGCGGCAAGTCGACCTTCCTGCGAGCGCTCAACCGGATGCACGAGCTGGTGCCCGGCGCCGCGATCGCCGGGACCATCGCACTCGACGGCGTGGACATCTACTCCGAGAAGATGAGCCCGACCGAGGTCCGGCTGCGCATCGGCATGGTGTTCCAGAAGCCGAACCCCTTCCCCGCCATGTCGATCGCCGACAACGTGCTCGCAGGGCTCGGGTTGGCCGGCATCTCCCACGAGGACCCCGATGCGCTCGTCGAGCAGTGCCTCCGACGAGCGGGCCTGTGGGCAGAGGTGTCCGATCGCCTCCACGAGGGCGGCATGTCGCTCTCGGGCGGTCAGCAGCAGCGCCTGTGCATCGCCCGAGCGCTCGCCGTGCACCCCGACGTCCTGCTGATGGACGAGCCGTGCTCGGCCCTGGATCCCATCTCGACGCGGGTCATCGAGGGCACGATCCGCGAGCTGTGCGAGGACATCACGATCGTCATCGTCACCCACAACATGCAGCAGGCCCAGCGGGTCAGCGACCACTGCGCGTTCTTCAACGTCGACGCGCTCGGTGAGCCCGGCCGCATCGTCGAGGCCGGCGACACCTCGCAGATCTTCAACGACCCGCGTGATCAGCGGACCCTGGACTACGTGACCGGGCGGTTCGGGTGACCGCAGTTCGCGAGAGTGAGATCCGCGCGACAGCGCGTCGGACGACCCTGCTGCGAGTCGCCGCTGCGCTGGTGTGCGCCCTCGTGCTCGCGGGCACCGCGCTGGTGGCGCCCGCCGAGGTGACCGCTCAGGGCAACCCGATCGTGACCGGCGGAGGGGCGTCGTTCCCCGGCCTCGAGCTGCAGCAGTGGCGGGCCGACGTCGCCGGCCCTCCCTACGGGTTGAACGTCAACTACACGTCGGCGGGTTCGACCTTCGGGCGCGAGCAGTACCTCGCTGGCACGCTCGACTTCGGTGTCAGCGACATCCGCTTCCAGCCCGAGGAGGAGGGTCGGCTGCGCAGCTCGCCCCGGAGCAGCTTCGTGTACGTCCCGATCTCGGCCGGGGCCCTGGCCTTCATGTACAACGTCATCGGGACCGACGGTCGTCGCATCACCAACCTGAAGCTGACCCAGACCGACGTCTGCCGGCTGTTCACCGAACCGGACATCACCTGGAACGACCCGGCCATCGCGTCGTACAACCCCGGCGTCCCACTTCCCCCCTCCAGGGTCCGACCCGTGCTGCGTTCCGACGGATCCGGCACGAGCTACGTCTTCAGCGAGTTCTGCCTGGCGACCGCACGCCCCACCTGGTTCCGGTTCGTCGGCTACATCGAGGCGAACTTCCCCAACGCCGGCAGCACCGAGTTCTACGCCGGCCGTCCGACCTCGAACTGGCCCCAGGGCTGGGGGTCCTCGGCGACGGCCTATGCATCCGACGGCGTGGCGAGGACCGTCGCGGACGACCGCAGCGGCAGGGACGCCATCACCTACGTCGAGACCGGCTTCGCCCAGAAGCTGCGTCGACCGACGGCGCTGATCCGCAACGCCGCTGGCAACTTCAACCCGCCCTTGCCCCAGAACGCCACCGTGGCCCTCGGCTACGCCGCGGGTCAGCCCGACGGCACGTTCCGCCTGAACTACACGGGCCCCGACCCGAGGGCCTACTTCCCATCGACCTACTCGTACGCGATCGCCCAGACCAACGGCTTCGATCCGGCGAAGGGTCGTGTGCTCGCCACGTTCCTCAACTACGCCGTCACCGCCGGCCAGCGCAGGGCCGAGCCGCTCGCGTACTCACGTCTGTCCGAGGTCCTGGTGAACCTCGCGCTCGACAACATCGTGAAGATCCCCGGGGCGCCACCACGCCCGACCGACACCCAGGGCGCGCCGCCACCCCCCGACGTGCTCGGGGGGCCGGCACCCGGCCAGACCGGCGGGCCCGGCGGCGCCGGCCCCGACGGCTCGCTCGGCGGGGCAGGAGGCCCCGGTGCCGACGGTGGGCCAGGGTCGGACGGCGGACCCGGCGCGGACAGAGCGCTGGATCCGGCGGCAGCCGAGGCCGCGGCCGAAGCAGCTGCGGAACAAGGGACACTCGACGCAGAGGAGCAGGCGCTCGCGGACGAAGCGGCGCGCAACCAGGGCACCGAGCTCGCGGCGGCCACGAAGGTGACGACCGGCCCGGGCAACCGGGAGGCGCTCTTCGCGGTGCTGCAGGGCGCTGCGCTCGTGGCCATCGGACTCTTCCTGGCACGAGGCACGAGGAATCAGTGGAGGCGGACATGAGGCGCACCTCGCGCACGTTGATCTGGGCGGTCGTGGCCGTCTCGGCCCTCGCATGGGTGGTGGCACCCGGTGGGTCCCACGGCGTCGCATCGGCCGCCGACCCCGACCCGGTCGAGCTGAACGGCGTGGGGACGTGGGCCGCAGCCGGTCCTGCGCTCAGCTGGGCCAACGAGCTGTACCGGGCACCGTCACCGGTGCGCGTCGGGTTCCTCTCCGAGGGGTCCGCCGATGCGCGTCGGACGTTCATGAACGGAGAGACCGAGTTCCTCGTCTCGGGCACGCCGTTCACCTCGGCAGAGCTCACCGAGCTCGATGCGGCGGACCGCGAGCTGATCGACCTGCCGATCCAGGCCGTCGGCATGGCCTTCATCGTGTCGGGTCCCTACCCGCGGGGACTGTCGATGTGCCGACCGGGTCCCGGTGAGGACGACCCCAGCGTCATCGACTGCTACCCCGAGGGGAAGTTCCAGGGCCCGCTGCGCCTCAACGGCGAGGACGTGGTCGACATCGTGCTCGAGACCGGTCGCAACAACTGGGCCAACAGCGCCTTCCAGGACCTGATGCCGCCGGCGCTCGACCTCGTCGTGCCGCTGCAACCGGCGGCACCGGTGGTCCGCTCCGACGCGGGTTCGACC
>JAFAFN010000151.1 GCA_023423475.1 Actinomycetes bacterium
GCCGAGGACTTCAAGGTCGATCCCGACGCCATCAAGGCCGGCTTCGGGATCGTCGACGACGAGACCTCGACGGTGACCTACCGGGATCTGCAACAACGTCGTGACGTCATCCGCCGGCGACTCGACAAGCGGTGAGGGTCGAGGCGGTTCTCTGGGACGTCGGCAACGTCCTGCTCCAGTGGGACATCCGGTTGCTCTACCGCTCGGTGTTCGACGACCACGACGAGATGGAGCGCTTCCTCGCCGAGGTCTGGACCCCGGCCCACAACGTGCGCTGCGATGCGGGTGAAACCTTCGACTCGGTGATGTCCGAGGTGATCGCCGAGCATCCGCACTACGAGCTCCAGATCCGTGCCGCACACGACCGCTGGATCGAGACGGTGCCGGGCCCCGTCGACGGCATGGAGGCCCTGCTCCATGAGGTGCGAGCAGCCGGGATCCCCCAGTACGGGCTCACCAACTTCTCCGCGGAGACCTTCCCGCTCGTCGAGCACCACCCGCACTTCGCGCTGCTCGACGGCGTCGTCGTGTCCGGGCGACTCGGCGTCGTGAAGCCCGACCCGGCGATCTACCGCGCCGCGCTGGATCTCGCCCGGGTGGAGCCGGCCGCAGCGCTCTTCGTCGACGACTCCCAGGCGAACGTCGACGGTGCCCGTGCCCTCGGGATGCGGTCGTTGCGCTTCTCCGACGCGGCGACGACCCGCTCTGAGCTCGTCGAGCTGGGTCTGCTCGACGCCTGAGACTCCGCTCGGCCCCCGGGCGCCCGCGCCAGAGGTCACAGCACGGCATTGAGTACGGGGAGCCGGGATCGGCCAAAATGTCAGGTCCCCCTCGTGCCGGTCGTCCGGTACCCCCCGAGACCGGAATCCTTCATGACCACAGCCCAGGCCACCACCGACGCGGGCGCACGCGTGCCCGTCGACGGCATCCGCAACGTCGCCATCATCGCCCACGTCGACCACGGCAAGACCACGCTCGTCGACGCGATGCTCAAGCAGTCCGGCGCGTTCCGAGAGGGCGCTGCCGAGGTCGACCGCGTCATGGACAACACCGACCTCGAGCGAGAGAAGGGCATCACCATCCTCGCCAAGAACACCGCGGTCCGCTGGACCGGCGAGGGTCGTGACGAGGTCAAGATCAACATCGTCGACACCCCCGGTCACGCCGACTTCGGTGGCGAGGTCGAGCGAGCCCTCACGATGGTCGACGGCGTGGTGCTGCTCGTGGACGCGTCCGAGGGACCGCTGCCCCAGACGCGCTTCGTGCTGCGCAAGACCCTCGAGCTCAACCTGCCGGTCATCCTGGCCGTCAACAAGGTCGATCGTCCCGACGCCCGCATCGACGAGGTCGTCGCCGAGGTCGAGGACCTGTTCATGGACCTCGACGCCGACATCGACCAGATCGACTTCCCGGTCATCTACTGCAACGGTCGCGCCGGCCGCGCCAGCATGACCAAGCCCGACTCGCCCGAGGACCTCGAGGACGACCTCACGCCGCTGTTCGAGCTGCTCGTCGACCACCTGCCCGCACCCACCCACGAGCCCGACCACCCGTTGCAGGCCTGGGTCACCAACCTCGACGCGAGCCAGTTCGTCGGTCGTCTGGCGATGTGCCGCATCCTGAACGGCACGATCCGCAAGGGCCAGCAGGTCGGCTGGTGCCGCACCGACGGCACCGTCGAGCGGGCGAAGATCGCCATGGTCTACGTGACCGAGACCCACGAGCGCATCGAGGTCGACGAGGCCGGCCCCGGCGAGATCATCGCGATCGCCGGCATCGAGGACGTCACGATCGGCGAGACGCTGAGCGACCCCGAGGACCCGCGTCCCATGCCGGTCATCACCGTGGACGAGCCCAGCCTGGCCATGACCGTGGGCGTGAACACGTCGCCGCTCAACGGTCGGGACGGCGACAAGGTCACCGCTCGCCAGATCAAGGCCCGTCTCGACGCCGAGCTGATCGGCAACGTGAGCCTCCGCGTCAAGGGCACCGATCGCCCCGATGCGTGGGAGGTCCACGCCCGCGGCGAGCTGCAGCTGGCGGTGCTGATCGAGACCATGCGTCGTGAGGGCTTCGAGCTCACCGTCGGGAAGCCGCAGGTCGTCACCCGCGAGATCGACGGCAAGGTCCACGAGCCCGTCGAGATGGTCAGCGTGGACGTGCCCGAGGAGTTCCTCGGCGCGGTCAGCCAGCTGCTCGCGACCCGCAAGGGCGTGCTCGTCAACATGGTCAACCACGGCACCGGCTGGGTCCGCATCGAGCAGCGTGTGCCCGCACGCGGTCTGCTCGGCTTCCGGACCGAGTTCCTGACCGAGACGCGCGGCACCGGCATGCTGCACCAGATCTTCGACGGGTGGGCGCCGTGGTTCGGCGAGATCCGCTCGCGCGACCGGGGCTCGGTCGTCGCGGATCGCTCCGGGCCGGTCACCGCGTACTCCGTGGTGCAGGTGCAGGAGCGCTCGCAGCTCTTCGTCGCCCCGGGCGACGAGGTCTATGAAGGCATGGTCATCGGCGAGAACTCCCGCGCCGAGGACATGGACGTCAACATCACGCGCGAGAAGAAGCTGACGAACATGCGCGCTGCGGGATCCGACAACACCGAGAAGCTCGCCCCGCCGCGCCGCATGTCGCTCGAGCACGCCCTGGAGTTCCTGGCCGAGGACGAGTGCGTCGAGGTCACCCCGACCGCGGTGCGCCTGCGCAAGGTCGCGCTCGACGCGGGCGACCGCGCTCGACTGCTCAAGCAGCACAAGGCCGCCAAGGGC
>JAFAFN010000172.1 GCA_023423475.1 Actinomycetes bacterium
TGATCCGCAACCGTGGACACGTCCGACAGCTTGATCACCGGAGCCGACCGATTGAAGACCTTGCCGCCTCGGTCCAGCACGAAGTGGTTGTGTGTTGCCACGAAGGCAAACGCAATCGACAACGGCGTTCGCAACCGGTCCGCGTAGAACTCCCGCCACTCCCACCAAGGCCTCCCGAGCTCATCCATCGGAGTTCCAAAGCGCTTCCGACGTTCCAGCACGCGACGACACCGCCACAGGAGTGCACGGGCGCCGGGACTGAGCTCGGCGAAATCGCTGAGTTCGAGACTCGTCGAGTACGGCCAGACGGTCGCGCTCCCCTCTGCAGCCGCCCAGTCGCGAAGCAGATCTCCGGTCGCTAGAAGAGGGCCACTCGCGATCTGAAGTCGGCGGGCTGAAGCCGGGGGATCCAACGCGTACACGTTGTCCTCCCCCGTAATCGCTCCGAAGCCGGTCTCCTTGATGACTGAACCGAGCGTCGCGCCACCCGAGCGGCCAAGCCGTTCTTTCAGCTCAGCCGCGCCGCCTCCGCCGACGCTCCACGGGTGCCTCGCAAACCGGGAGCGGTCAGTGTCGGCAACGCTGACATACTCGGACTCACTATCGGGCTCGTCGATCTGGTTGACGATCGCCGACCAGACCAGACCCTTCGTCGGATCGGTAGGGGTCGACGGTTCGCCACGGATGCCCATGACTGAGCGGATCGTGTCGGCGACCGGCCGCTGGTCGCGGCCGAACAGAATCACCGTCGGGGTCCCGTGGCCGGGGATGTACGCACCCGAGGTGTCGACCACGTGCGTCAGGTCCCACTTGGGGATGTAGTCCTCGATCAGCTTCTTGCCGAACTCACGCTTCATGAACGAGTTCGCGGTGATCAGACCGACGAACCCAGCGCGGCGACCGGTCGTTGGGTTGGCGGTCTCCGCGAGGTCGAAGAACAGCTCGGTGAACGGCACGCCGAGGGAGTACTGCCGGTGGCACGACTTGTACCGGTCGCGGTAGGCGGCGTTGGCGGCCTTGTCCTTCGGGACGATGTACGGCGGGTTGCCGACGACGGCGGTGTAGCGGCGACGGAACGTCTCGCGCAGCGCGTCGGCGTCCTCGGTGGCGTAGAGGAAATGGGTGTCCCAACCGCTACCGCCCTCCTGGTTCTCAAGCGTCTGCTCGTTGGCACCCCAGAGCAGCGAGTCACCCACTGCGACGTGGATCGGGTAGCTCTTCACGTCGGCCAGTCGGTGCTGGCCGACTCTCTGCATCGCGGCGACGAGCAGCCGGAACCGGGCGATGGCAGCGGCGAAGGGGTTGATGTCGACACCCCACACGGCGTCGAGCGCCTTGGCGGCACGCTGGTCAGCGGGCATGGCGGGCTCCGCGTCGCTCCAGCGCTGCCACAACCGCTCGAACGCGCCGAGCAGGAAGTGCCCCGAACCACACGTCGCATCGATCAGCGACACATTCGCGAGGCCGACCGACTCGATGGCGGGGTCGAGCGTGCGGTTGAGGATGAACTCCTCTACGAAGTCTGGGGTCTGTAGGAGTGCGTAGGTCTTCTTCGCGTGCTCGGAAAGGTCTTGGTAGAGGTCACCGAGGAATCGGGTGTCGCTGTTCGGGTCGGTGAAGTCGAGCACCAGGTCGCCGGCGTCGTCGGTGCGGCGGAACAGCGACAGCAGCTCGGTGCACGCGTCGCCGGAGGGGTCGGTCAGCCACAGCGGGTTGCGACCCTCACCGAGCACGCCGTCCAGACCCCGCAGCGCGGCCGCCGCGCGGAACACGTGGTGCAGGTACTCGCGGTCCGAGTCGGTCGGATGTGCTCGGAAGTAGCCCTGCTGCGCGGCACGGGCCAGCGTCGCCGCGTTGCCGGTGCCGGCGATCATCGGGTCGTCGATCAGCCCGTTGTCTTCGCAGTAGCGAACGAACACGCAGCCGAGCAGCCAGCCGACCGCGACCTGGGTCAGGCGGTCCTCGGCCCATTCGGTGAAGGTCCACCCGGTGCGTTCGGCGTCGAACGCTCGCTGGTACTCGCGGCGCAGCCGCTCGTCGATCTCGGCCACGGTGTCGACCTGACGATGCAGGTCGGTCAACAACTCGGTGAGCTGGGCCTTGAGTGTGGACAGGAGACGTGGGGAGTCGATCATGCGGTCAGGCCTCCGGCCCGATGGGTGTTCTTCAACCAGGTGTCACCCAGGTCCATCCACTGGCTTGCCGCGAGTGTCGGTACGGGGGTGCCGTCGACCTTGGGCAGCGCGTCGGCGGTGCTGGCCAGCACGATGAGCCACAGCGTGCGCAAGGGGTGGTCGCTGCCGAGTACGGCGTCGCGAAGGCGGTCGAGCGGTGCGATGGCGCTGCTCGACCCGTGGCGAACCAGCGCCCCGGCGAACCAGGCGATCGCGTGCGTGTGCTGGGCGACCTCGTCGATGGTGGCATCGACGGCGGCGGCGGCGAGGATCGAGAGCTTCGCCCAGTTCGGGTCGGACGGGTCGTCCGCGCCTTCGAGGTTCGCCCACGCGACACCACGTTGTTCGGCAGTGGCACGCAGGTGGCGCAGGAACGCCGCCTCGAGATCGATGCTGACCATCGGCGGGTGGCCGGTCTGGAACCGAGCTAGGCCACGCTGCGCCTGCGCGAGTCGGTCGGTCGGCACCCGCAGCGCCAGGAATCCGCCTTCGGCGAGCGAGCGGTCGAGACGTCGTTCGACCTCGATCGCTTCCGCAACCGCTGGATCGATCGCGTCGGGTGACGGAGCGACGGTGACGCCACCGGTGTTCATCATCGTGCGCTGCCTGGTCGTGAACTGCGTGAGCGGGCCGACGCCGCCCGGGCCGGCCTCGGTCGGCTGGAACGCCTGGTGCTGCTCCGACCACTCAACACGCAGGTCGGCCAGTGCGAGCGCCTCGTCGAGCTGCGGCCTCGACGGGAGCGAGGTGTCGGGGAAACGCGCAGCGACACGGGCGGCGATCTCGTCCACGGTGAGCAGCGGCGCGCTCACCAGCGCAGCGCGTGACCAGCGCAGCGCGTCGACGGGAGCGGCGTTGCTGCGCACGAGGTCCGATGCTGCGTTGGTGGTCGCGTCGTCAGACGCGGCACCGGCCAGTCGCACCAGGCGGGCGTCGGACAGCGACCGTCCCGCGGCGGCCATGACGCCGCGCAGGGCCGGAACAGCGTCGCCACTGGGCACGAGCGGTGCTTCGGACACGAGCTCGTCGGCGCGTCGGCCCAGGCGAGCGGCCAAGTCGGTCATCGTTGCGGCATCGACCGCAGCCAGCCGGCGGCGCACTGATCGGTCAAGCGGGGCGAGGGCCTCCGCTGCTGGGTTGGCGGTGCCATTCCCTTCGGGTGACCGCAGCGCCTGGTCAACGGCGGTGCCGTCCACTGCGACCAGGGTGCGGCGGCCACTGCGACGAACGGTGAACAGCTGTGCGACGGGAGAACCAGACTCCACCACGGCCCGCACGACTGCACCAGCGACACGGCGAGCGTCGGCCGGGTCGTTACCCGAACCGCGAGCATCGACCAGTGGAGCGGTCAGCTCCGACACGCCGGCGACACCACCGAGATCGGCGAGGATCGCCAGCAGGTCGGTCGCCACGCCCATCAGATCCGACGACGCCGCCCAGTGCGCTCGAGCCTTCTGGAACGACTGCGACGCCGCTGCCTTCGTGATGCCGACCCGTTCGGCAACGGAGCTGACCGTCGGCCAGTCGACGGCGGGATCGGCGCCGTCGCCGGGATCGGCGCCGCCGGCGGCCTCGTCCGCCTGGC